>DBFWRP010000268.1:0-22262 GCA_048222005.1 Muribaculaceae bacterium
CATTTATAGAATCCTACAACGAAGCCACGTCTGGCAAGGGATTTGAGGAGCGCCGGATTACTCAGCTAAACTCGTCCAGTCTGCTTGCACTTCTATGCTTTTGGCGCGTATCCGAGAAGTTTCCTATTACCATAGAAGGCATCAAATACACTAAGGTGTTCTTTGAAGTCGAGAATATGGTTTTTGACAATAATTCATCTATAGACCTTCTTTTGGTGTCGGAAGATAGCAACACATTGCTTTTTCTCGAATCGAAGTTTACAGAGACACTCAATCCGAGGCGGGGATATTGGTTGTCGGAAAAATACTATCAGGTCTATAAAGCGATAGAAAGCTTATTGGCGCCTGAAATATCGATTGGAAACATTGAGACCAAAACACGCAAGTCAGGGGTGCAAAATGAGTTTGTCATCAATTCTCCTGATGGTGGGAAACACTACTTCGGCGGTATCAAACAAATGATTTCCCACTTACTCGGACTTTTGCAGGGACCCAATACGGTGAGTAAAAGCGAGCGAATCCCCCACAGCTCATATTACAAAGACCGGTCAACGAAATTAATTCTCGGAACTATTCTTTTTAATTTCTCTGAGGGGAATTTCAAATCAGCATACCAAGATTATGTTTCATTGTATTCTTGCGTCTTTACAGAAAGTAATGTCAGAAAAATTATAAAGACGATAACGAATCTGGCAGATTCATCTATTACAGCCCGTAGAACAGATATAAAAGTCCTTACTCGTCCGATTACTTATCAAGAAGTTTTTGAAAGTCAGACCAATCGAAATTCCATATGCCATAAGGTGGCAACATTCTATAGATTGATAGGTCTGTGAAACTACTCCATCTTTCGGACACGCATGGTTGCCATCATCGGCTATATGATTTGCCCGATGCTGATGTTTTGGTACATTCCGGTGACTTTACCTTGACCGGAAGCGAAGCCGAGGCAATCGACTTTCTGAACTGGTTCTGCGACATGCCGTACCGCCACAAAATTTTTATCTGCGGTAACCACGACAATTGTCTTTATGGAGCAAATATCGTCGGTCTTGACAGCAATGTGCATTACCTGTGCAACTCTGGCATCGAGATTGAAGGACTGAAATTCTACGGAGTCCCGATGTTCATGGGCGATTGCTTAACCGATCTCCAAAGCAATAACTATGCCCGTATCCCTGCAGATACTGACATCCTTATTACTCATTCTCCTGCATTTGGAATCCTTGACTTAGACAATGGCATCAACTATGGCTCTGAGGAATTATTGAAGGCTGTGTCAAAAATAAATCCCCAGATTCATCTTTTTGGCCATATACATAGTCAACATGGAATGGTATCAATCGGGCGTACAGTGTTCTCCAATGGTGCTATTTCGGGAGTAGACTCAACCGTTCTTAACGTCCCGAATGTATTAGATTCGTTGGACGATAATAACATATTGCGATTATAAATATTGAGCGAATGGAAATTTCATTTGATATCAAGGGCGGTCGTTTCAGTTTAAAGAGTTTCGGTTGGTTTCCACAGGACTGACAATTAAAGCGCAAAGGATTTTACCCTTCGAAAATATCCTTGGTCTTGAATAACCACCTGCAGAATTACAGATAACCTATTTTTTTTTCATGTCAGTTATAATACGCTTTTTTAATGCGCATTGCTCACATGCGTATGAAAAGGGATTCCGAACAATGGGGCTGACAGAATTGTTATATAGGGTGACAAACTGAGGAGCGGCCGGAGGCGGGCGTGGTGTCAGTTTGTCACCTTTTTTATTGCCACGTGTCAGTAACAGCGCGCGGAGCGCAGTTTGGCACGGATGTTGCAACTGACAATTGTGAGCGCGACCCGGAAATCGCCCTCACCCTCGGAGACAATGCAGTTGTAGCGTGTCAGAAAGCTGAACGTCCGCTCTGCAGTTCCGATCTGAAAATGGTTAATGTCCCAACCTGAAAACTTTTAAAATAATATCATAGAATCATGACAATCAAACCGCTTGCCGACCGTGTGCTCATCAAGCCCACTCCGGCCGAAGAAACAACAATTGCAGGTATCATCATTCCCGATTCAGCAAAAGAGAAACCTCTGCGCGGCACCGTGCTCGCCACCGGCGACGGCACTGCCGATGAGAAAATGGTTGTAAAACCCGGCGACGAAGTGCTTTACGGTAAATATGCCGGCACCGAAGTGGAACTCGACGGCGAGAAACTTATGATCATGCGTCAGAGCGACGTGCTCGGCATCTTTGAGAAATAATAATAACAACTACTAAACTGACATACTGAAATGGCAAAAGAGATAAAATTCGATATCAAGGCCCGCGAAGAGCTGAAAAAAGGCGTTGACGCACTGGCCGATGCAGTGAAAGTGACACTTGGCCCCAAAGGCCGCAATGTCATTATCGAGAAGAAATACGGCGCACCCCACATCACCAAGGACGGTGTGAGCGTGGCTCGTGAGGTGGAACTTGAGGACGCTTTCCAGAACATGGGCGCACAGCTGGTGAAGGAAGTGGCTTCGAAAACCGGTGACGATGCCGGCGACGGTACAACCACCGCAACCGTGCTCGCACAGGCGATCATCACTCACGGACTCAAGAACGTGGCTGCCGGCGCAAATCCCATGGACGTGAAGCGCGGTATCGACAAAGCCGTTGCCGCCATCGTGGAAGGCGTGCGCGCGCAGGCCGAGGAGGTCGGCGACGATTTCAAGAAAATCGAGGACGTTGCCCGCATTTCGGCCAACAACGACGAGGCCATCGGCCATCTCATCGCCGAGGCCATGAAGAAAGTGAAGAAAGAGGGTGTGATCACCGTCGATGAGGCCAAAGGCACCGAGACCACAGTTGACATTGTGGAAGGCATGCAGTTCGACCGCGGCTATATCTCGCCCTATTTCGTAACCAACACAGAGAAGATGGAGTGCGAGATGGATTCGCCCTACATTCTGCTCTACGACAAGAAGATTTCGAACCTCAAGGATATGCTTCCCATTCTGGAAGCCACCGCACAGAGCGGCCGCGGACTGCTCATCATCGCCGAGGATGTGGATCAGGAAGCCCTGGCCACTCTGGTTGTGAACCGTCTGCGTGGCTCACTGAAAGTGTGCGCCGTCAAGGCTCCCGGCTTCGGCGACCGCCGCAAGGAGATGCTTGAGGATATCGCCATCCTCACAGGCGGCACAGTCGTATCGGAAGAGAAGGGCATGAAGCTCGAAGGCGCGTCGATTGATGTTCTGGGTACCGCCGAAAAGGTTTCGGTCAACAAGGAGAACACCACCATTGTGAACGGCGCAGGCAACAAGGACGCCATCGCAGCCCGTGTGGCCCAGATCAAGGCTCAGATCGAGCAGACCAAGAGCGACTACGACCGCGAGAAACTTCAGGAACGTCTGGCCAAACTGGCAGGCGGCGTGGCCGTGCTCCACATCGGCGCACCTTCCGAAGTTGAGATGAAGGAGAAGAAGGACCGCGTGGACGACGCCCTGAGCGCAACCCGCGCAGCCATCGCCGAAGGCATCGTGCCCGGTGGCGGCGTGGCCTACATCCGTGCCATCAAGAATGCCGAAGGTCTCCGTGGCGCCAACGACGATGAAGACACCGGTATCCACATCGTGCTCCGCGCCGTTGAAGAGCCGCTGCGTCAGATTGTGGCCAATGCAGGTGTAGAAGGCGCCGTGGTTGTGCAGAAAGTGAAGGAAGGCAATGCCGACTTCGGTTACAACGCACGTACCGACACATATGAGAACCTCATGGCAGCAGGCGTTATCGACCCCGCCAAGGTGACACGTGTAGCCCTCGAGAATGCCGCTTCGATTGCCGGCATGTTCCTCACCACCGAGTGTGTGATTGCAGAAAAGAAAGAGGATAATCCTCCCATGCCTGCAGCACCCGCCGGAATGGGTGGAATGGGCGGCATGATGTAATCATCAGCACCCGCTGAAACGATAAAATCCCCATATACACTCGGGGAAAATCCCCATATACGCTCAGGGGATGGGAATCCACCGGTTCCCATCCCCTGAACTGTTTTCCATCCTCGCCCGACCTCCCCCGTCCCAATCAAATAGCCCTCATCGTGCATCGTGCATTGTGCATCGTGCATCAAGGATCAAGCACCCCCGGAACCGCTCTCATTTTTGTATGCTGAAAAAGTTTTCGTACCTTTGCAGCCGGTGTGGAGGCCGGAACGGCTTTCACTGCCGCAGACAAATGCATTCCTGACAGTAACAGAAACTTAGATAATGATACTCAAACGTCTATACCGATTCATGCTGCGCAGTTTCCTGCCGCTGTTCCTGATGACGTTTCTTATCTGTCTGTTCATCGTGCTGATGCAGTTCCTGTGGCGCTATATCGACGAGCTTGTGGGCAAGGGGCTGGAGATGCATGTGATAGGCGAGCTGTTTTTCTACGCCGCCCTCACAATGGTGCCTATGGCGCTCCCGCTGGCCATCCTGCTTGCGTCGCTTATGACGTTCGGCAATCTTGGCGAACGTTTCGAGCTTACCGCCATGAAGGCGTCGGGCATTTCGCTGATGAAGGTTATGCGTCCGCTCATTGTCTTTATCGGACTGGTGGCCATAGGCGCGTTCTTTTTCCAGAATTATGTGCTTCCGGTGGCTCAGGCCAAGATGTGGACGCTGCTTTACTCCGTGCGACAGAAATCGCCCGAACTGGAGATTCCCGAAGGGGTGTTCTACGACCAGATTCCCGGCTACAACTTCTTTGTGGAGCATAAGAACCGCGAGACGGGTGCTCTCTACGACCTCATGATCTATGATGTGAGCCGCGGGTTCGAGAACGCGCGCATCATTCTTGCCGATTCCGGACATCTTAAACTTGCCGACGACAAGGAGCACCTGTTTCTGCAGCTCCACAGCGGCGAGCAGTTCGAGAACCTGCGCGAGAACAACGCAGGCGGCAATTCGCAGAATCAGCCTTACAGGCGCGAATCGTTCAAGCTCAAGGAGATTCTCATGAAATTCGATGCCAACTTCAACCGTATGGACGAAAGCGGCATGCGCAACCAATATGTGGGAAAGAACATCAAGGAGCTCGATGCGACAATTGATTCCGTGAATCTGCGCGTTGACTCCATCGGGGCAGTGTATGCCCGCGACATAAAGGAACGTGACTATATGCGTGTGCCTTACTACGCAACCCGTTACGAGGGGGGCGAGCCAGTGCGTGAGGTGCAGCGCCCCGTGACCATGGCGGAGGCTATCGACGTGGATTCGCTGTTCTATCGCGAGCGCCCGAACATGGCCGGTTCCTACATGGCGCAGGCCCTGCTGAAAGCGCAGCGAGTCAAGCAGGACTACGAGTTCAAGAGCTATGCCATGGAGGCCGACCGCGAGACCATACGGCGCCATGAGATTGAGAAACAGAAGAAGTTCACCCTCTCGTTCGCGTGCCTGATTTTCTTCTTTATAGGCGCGCCGCTCGGGGCCATTATCCGCAAGGGGGGCCTGGGCACGCCGCTTGTCATCTCGGTGTTCCTGTTCATTGTGTACTACATCATTGACAACACCGGCTACAAGATGGCCCGCGACGGCAAGGTAGAGGTGTGGATGGGCATATGGCTGAGTTCGGCCGTGCTCCTTCCGCTGGGCGTGTTCTTCACCTACAAGGCCATGAACGATTCGGCAGTGTTCGACATCGACGCCTACAAGAACTTCTTCCGCCGCCTCACCGGCAAGATGAAGCGTGAGCTTGAAGTCAAGGAATTCACCATGACAGAGGTGAATCCCGAGCGTGCCATAGCGATGTTGAGGCGTCTGCAGGAGGCATGCCTGCAGTTGCGAAAAGCCTACCGTGGCATGAATTTTGGCCGCAGGCTCTACTATCTTGTAAAGAAATTCCCCGAACGCGACGATGCCCAGATTGTGCTCAACGACACTGTGGACTATCTGGCCAACACCCGCCGCAAACAGATAATATCGGCAGTGAACATGTATCCGTTCCAGCTCACCGTGCGTACGGTCGGGGAGGCGATGCGAGTGAACTCTCATCTGATAAAATTGTTTGAACAGGAAAAATTGAATTCAACAGCAACCGATAATGGCTGAAAACGAAATAAAACTCGATTCGATTGAAAGCGCCCTTGCCGATTTCCGTGAGGGCAAGATGGTGATTGTGGTCGATGATGAAGACCGTGAGAACGAAGGCGACCTCATTGTGGCCGCTGAGAAAATCACACCCGAGCAGGTGAACTTCATGCTCAAGAACGCACGTGGCGTGCTGTGTGCACCTATTACTCTGGAGCGTTGCAAGGAGCTTGAACTCCTCCCGATGGTTGATAACAACACATCAATGCTCGGTACCCCCTTCACCGTGAGTGTCGACAAGCTCGAAGGGTGCACCACCGGAGTGTCCATCCACGACCGCTGTGCCACCATCCGCGCTTTGGCCGATCCGGCCTCGACACCCGATACTTTCGGCCGTCCCGGCCACATCAATCCCCTCTATGCCCAGAACCAGGGCGTCCTGCACCGCACGGGACATACCGAGGCTGCAGTCGACCTTGCCCGTCTGGCAGGGTTGCGTCCGGCAGCAGCCCTCATGGAGATCATGAGCAATGACGGCTCGATGGCACGTCTGCCCGAACTGCGCCGCCGTGCAGACGAGTGGGGTCTGAAACTCATATCCATCCGCGACCTCATCGCCTACCGAATGAAAAAGGAGTCACTGGTGGAGGAGGGGGAGAAGGTTTATCTTCCCACCGAATACGGCGATTTCCAGCTCATACCTTTCCGTCAGAAGAGCAACGGACTGGAACACATCGCCATAATCAAGGGGGATGTGAACACCGATGAGCCGGTGCTTGTGCGCGTGCATTCGTCGTGCGCCACGGGCGACATCTTCGGGTCCAAGCGTTGCGACTGTGGAGAGCAGCTTCACCAGGCATTGCGCATGATTGAGCGTGAAGGCCGGGGTGCCGTGGTCTATCTCAGTCAGGAGGGGCGTGGCATCGGCCTGATGGACAAAATCCGTGCCTACAAGCTTCAGGAGCAGGGAATGGACACAGTCGAGGCCAATCTGCATCTCGGCCACAAGGCCGACGAGCGAGATTACGGCGTTGGTGCGCAGATTCTCAATCGTCTCGGCATCAAAAAGATGCGCCTTATGACCAATAATCCCATGAAGCGTGTGGGGCTGAGCGGCTACGGCCTGGAGATTGTGGAGAACGTGCCCATTGAGATTGCACCCAACGAGTACGACCGTTTCTACATGTCCACGAAGAAACACCGCATGGGCCATGACCTGCATCAGGTTGACTGACCGATGTGACTTGGCGATATAGCCGAACAGAAAAATATAATTGCGGCCGGACGCCCCGTCGCGGGCGGGTTCCCCTTCGGGAGGAACTACGCGTGAGGAAAGTCCGGGCAACAAAGAGCACCATGCTTCCTAACGGGAAGGTGCGGGTAACCGCACAGACAACGTGACAGAAAATAACCGCCCCATTTATGGCGGGGGAGCTCCCCGAAAGGGTTGAGCGCCACCACCCCACCGGGGTAAGGGTGAAAAGGCGGGGTAAGAGCCCACCGACGCCATTGCGAGATGGCGTGCCGCACGTCTGATGGGTTGCAAGGTCAAGTATACCGGCAACGGTCGGCGTAAGCCGTCCAAATGGGTTGCTCGCCCATTGCCGGGGGGTAGACCGCTTGAGCCCGCGGGCAACCGCGCGGCGTAGATAAATGACGGGGCGGCACGGCGCGACAGCCTTCGCGGCTGTCGGAGCCTGATTGAAGTAGTGCCGACATAACCCGGCTTATAGTCCGGCCGCTTTTAATACAAAGTGCTGTGTCCATGACCCTTGGACGCAGCACTTTGTTTTTGTCTACTGTAAGATATTTTTGGAATCAAGCCGAATTCCAGCGCATTTGATTCTTGTAAACCGAAATCATAGCACCAAATCGTAGGGACATGCCTTCGGCATGTGTAACCGGCGTGCGTAAGGCTCAGAAACCAAGATTGTTCCACATGCCGAAGGCATGTCCCTACGATTTGGTGAAAGCTTTGTCATGGAGAAATGTGGATTTTCATGCACCGATATTTCAGCTTGACTCTATTATTTGTGTACGTCCGTTCGACGTGAATCAGGTGTTATACAGAGTCCGGTTTGTGGCTACCACGCTTCAGGTGGGTCATATGGGCAGAAGATGAGGAAATAAATTGCGTGGCGGCTAACAAATTCCCGATGTCGGTTGTTTTAGAGATGTAGCAATGACAGATACGAATGCTTTGAATTATTGTCAACTAAAAATTATTTATTACTATGAACACCGCTCCTCTTCAAGGAATCAAAGTGGTCGACTTCACAAACGTGCAGTCGGGCCCTTCTTGCACACAGATGCTCGCATGGCTTGGTGCAGAAGTCATCAAAATCGAACGCCCCGGCTCGGGCGATGCAACCCGAAATGAACTTCAGTTCGATCCCGATTGCCCGAGCTATTATTTCCTTCAGCTCAACAGCGACAAGAAATCGCTCACACTCGATGCCGCCACCCCCGACGGTAAGGCTATCCTTACCAAGCTGATCCAGGGCGCAGATATCTTTATCGAGAACCTCCACCCCGGAGCCATGGACAAACTCGGCTTCAGCTGGGATGAGGTGCACAAACTGAACCCCAAGTGTATCTACGGTACAATCAAGGGATTCCCTCCTGCATCGCAGTACAAGGACCTCAAGGCATACGAGCCTATCGCACAGGTGACGGCTGCCGCTGCCACCACCACAGGATGGTATGAGGGTGAATATAACATCCCTACACAGAGCGGCGCGGCTCTGGGCGACTCGAACACAGGCATGCATATGCTAATCGGTCTGCTTGCCGCACTGCAGCTGCGCAACAAGACCGGCGAAGGCACCTACGTCTACCAGTCGATGCACAATGCCTGCCTCAACCTGTGCCGTATCAAGACCCGCGACCAGCTTACCCTCGACAAGATCGGTTATCTGACCCAGTTCCCCCAGTATCCTAATGAAAAGTTCCCCGACTACGTGCCCCGTTCGGGCAACACCGAGGGCTCTGGCGTACTTGGCTGGACCTATAAATGCAAGGGCTGGCAGACCGATCCCAACGATTATGTATATGTCATCTTCCAGCGTGGTGCCAAGGACTTCGAGAAGGCCTGTCAGGCATTCGGTTTCGAGGACTGGCTCACCAATCCCGATTTCAACACAGCGGATGCCCGCGACCGCCACAAAGCTGAAATCATTGCACGTGTGGAGGCATGGACACAGCAGTACACCAAATTCGAGGTTGTGCAGAAACTCGCCCCGTTCGGTGTGCCTTGCGCGCCTGTGCTGAACACCAAGGAGATCATGACCGACGAATCGCTCTACGACGGCAACACACTTGTCCGCATCAATCAGGGCGGCAAGGTAGGCGAGTTCGTCACCGTGGGCGTTCCGTTCACCATTTCCGGCTATCAGCCAACCTATGGCCCGTGCCCGACCCTCGGCGGCAATACCGACGAAGTGCTCAAGGCACTCGGCTACACCGACGACAAGATTGCCTCGTTCGCCAAGAACGGCACCACGGCGCCACTGGCCAACGGGCAGATATGATATTCCTGCCGGAATGTGCATTGACAGATTCCGGTGTATCATAAATCCCCAATCGAGATGAACCGATCCTGTTGAACCGGCAGCAACCGCCCGAGGACGGGAGCACAGCTGATTCATAAATCTTCAAATATAGTTTTTAGTTGTTAGTTTTTGGTTGTCGGCCGAGGTAACTCGGTTCCGAGTTACCGAGGCCTGACAACTAAAAACTAACGGTTATATCATCTGCTGCCCGACAGTTCAGGCAGGCATTTCCTGAGAATCTTTGCCCGGCAGCAGCTTACATATATTTTTCGCTCCTTATCTTACTCATAATTCATCTTACTGAACTTATGCAAGACACAACTAAAACTAACACGACCGCCGGTGCTGCCGCCGCCGGACCAAAATTCCCGGAACAGGTGACCGGCATGCATATCCTTGCACGCGCATTAAAAAATATAGGCATCGACGCCGTTTACGGTCTGGTAGGCATCCCTGTCACCGAGGCTGGATACATGATTCAGGGCGAAGGCATCCGTTTTGTGGGCTTCCGTCATGAGCAGCAGGCCGGTATGGCCGCCGCCACCCACGGTTATCTTACCAAGACCCCTGGAGTGCTCCTTACGGTATCGTCGCTCGGCTTCATGAACGGCCTTACAGCCACAGCCAATGCCACTGTCAACTGTTACCCGATGATTCAGATTTCGGGCGCTTCGGACCCGACGATGGTGGACATGAATATGGGCACTTACGAGCAGCTCGACCAGTTCAACACAGCCAAGCCGCTTGTAAAGGCAGCGTTCCGCTGCAGCAAGGCTGAGGATATCCCTTCGGCAGTGGCACGCGCCTACCGCGCGGCAGTGTCCGGGCGTCCCGGCGGTGTCTATATCGATATGACCACTCCGGCACTGGGGCAGGTGATGAACCGCGAGGATGCTGAAAAACTGTTCTACTCGCCTGTAGATGTTTACTCGCCAGTGGCTCCTAACAAGGATGCCGTTGACCGTGCGGTGGCAACAATAGCCGCTGCCCGCCGTCCGGCCATTCTGCTGGGCAAAGGTGCGGCGTACGCGCAGGTCGACGATAAGATCAAGACCCTCATAGAGAAGTACAACATCCCTTATCTGCCCATGTCAATGGCAAAGGGTCTGATGCCCGACGACGGGCCGCTGAGCGCACTGTCGTGCCGCTCCACCATTATGGAACAGGCCGATGTGGTGATTGTGGCAGGCGCACGTCTCAACTGGATGCTTTCGTTCGGCCGTGGCAAATGGAATCCGGCCATCAAGTTCGTGCAGCTCGATGTGGAGCCGCAGGAGATTGATGTCAATGTTCCGATAGCAGCACCTGTAGTCGGCGATATGGGGCTGGCTCTCGATGCCATTCTCGCAGGGCTTGCCGATGCTAAAATGAATGCCGACCCGGCATGGGTGGCTTCGCTGCAGGCTGAGGCAAAGGCCAAGAACGTGAAATTCGCCCAGCGTCTGGATGAGAACAAAAACGCCATGCCGATGAACCACTGGACCGCACTGGGTGCCATCAAGCCGATTCTTGAATCCAATCCCGATGTAATCCTCGTGAATGAAGGTGCCAACACTCTTGATGACACACGCGATGCAGTGAACATGTCGCTCCCCCGCCACCGCGTGGACTGTGCCACATGGGCCATCATGGGTATGGGCATGGGATCGGCCATCGGTGCCGCAGTGGCCACAGGCAAGTCGGTGGTTGCTGTCGAAGGCGACTCGGCATTCGGGTTCTCCGGTATGGATTTCTCAACCATATGCAGGTTCGGCCTGCCTGTGACCGTGGTTGTCTTCAACAACGGCGGTATCTATAACGGCGTTGGCGTGCCGCTTGACAAAACCTCGGATCCGGCACCTACAACCCTTGATATTCATGCACGTTACGACAAGCTTGGCGATGCATTCGGGGCGCAGACATATTATGTCACCACTCCAGCCGAATTGACCACAGCGCTCACCGAAGCTATAGCCTCGAAGAAGCCGTGCCTTATTGACGTGCAGCTTGCCGCCGATTCAGGCAAGGAGAGCGGGCACATCGGCTATCTTAATCCGGCGCCTCTCATTCCGATCACCGTATAACCATTCCGCATTCTTTTTAACAACTATTTAAAACTCCCGTAAGTTATGCTACACGTCATACTATATGCGATTGTGCCTATAATTGTGGTCATGCTCGCAGGTTATATTTCGGGAAAAGCAGGGATCTTCAATGGCGATGACGCCAAGAAATTCAATAAGGTCGTGCTTGACTATGCACTTCCCGCCGCCCTCTTTGTCTCAATCGTGCAGGCCGACCGTGAAATGCTGGCCGCCGATATAAAGTTGTCGCTCATTTCGCTCGTTGGTATCATGGCCTGCTTCATGGCTGTGTACTATGTGTTCCGTCTTTTCAAGTCAAACTCCGGTGCTGATGCGGCGGTGTCGGCCTTGATCAGCGGCTCACCCACCATCGGGTTCCTCGGCTTTGCCGTGCTGGAGCCTATTTTCGGCACTACACCTGCCGTGGCACTCGTAGTTGCCATCGTGGGCATCGTGGTCAACGCCGTAGGTATTCCTGTTGGTCTGTCTCTGATGAACGCCTCTCTGGAGAAGCAGAATCCCGGCTCAACCAAGAAGGAGAGTGCCTGGGTTCCTGTGCTCCATGCACTTGCCCAGCCAGTGGCCTGGGCACCTATCCTTGCTGTGGTCTGGGTTGTTGTGGGCATACCCTGGCCTAAGTATCTCAGCCCGTCGTTCGACCTCATCAAGGGTGCCAATGCCTCGTTGGCCGTATTCTCGGCCGGTATCACCCTTTCGGCAGTGAAGATTAACATCAATTTCCAGGCTGTACTCGGTTCTGTGATGAAGATGGTGATGATGCCTGCCGTGATTCTCATCATGGGTCTGATTTTCCACATGGATCCGCTCAATCTAAAGATGCTTGTTGTGGCAGCCGCTCTCCCGCCGGCATTCTCCGGTATTATCATTGCCGATGAATACGACACTTACGTGGCCACCGGAACTACATCGCTGACCCTGTCGGTCATCCTCTTTGTGGGCTTCTGCCCGTTGTGGTTGTGGATTACTGACCTGTGCACCCACACAGTAGGCTTCTGACCCGGTTCCGACTTCATGACAAAGGGGATGGGATGTGTCCCGTCCCCTTTGTCGTAGTTACCGTTTAATACTTATCCGTATATGAAGAAACAGATAATGGACGGCTGCACTGCCGCCACACATATAGCATTCGCGCTAAGCGATGTGGCCACCATATATCCCATCACCCCGGTGGCGTCGATGGGGGAGACCGCCCAGAAGTGGGGGCTGCAGGGGCGCAAGAATTATGACGGCATGCCTCTCAGGGTTGAGGAACTTGAAAGCGAGCTTGGTGCGGCAGGCGCCACGCATGGAGCCTTGGCGGCAGGGGCACTTGCCACAACGTTCACCAACTCGCAGGGATTGATGCTGATGCTGTCGAACATGTACAAGATGGCAGGCAACCGTGTGCCGGCCGTGTTTCATGTGGGCTCGCGTTCGCTGGCAACTCATGCGCTAAGCATTTTCGGCGACCACAGCGACATAATGGCAGCCCGGTCAACTGGGTTTGCATTCCTGTGTTCGGCCACGGTACAGGAAACCATGGATCTGGCTCTGGTGGCGCATCTGGCGGCTGTGGAGGGGAGCATGCCCGTGTGCCATTTTTTCGATGGTTGGCGCACCTCGAATCAGATGGCCACCATTGATGTGATAGATTATGAACGGATATGGCCGCTTGTCAACCGCAAGGCCATAGCCGACTTCCGGGCGAGGGCGCTTAATCCGGAGCATCCTTCGCTGCGCGGGTCGGCGCAGAACCCCGACGTGTATTTCCAGAATGCCGAGGCTTCAAACAGGGCATACGATGCATTCCCGGCAATTGTGCATGCTACGATGGATCGTGTGGCCGCCGTCACCGGGCGTCGCTACCGTCTGTTCGATTATGTCGGCGTTCAGGAGCCTGAGGTGGTTGTGGTTTCGATGGGGTCGGGCTGCGAGGTGATAGAGCAGACGGCCGCGCAACTCAATGCCGAGGGTTATAAGGTGGGACAGGTGAAAGTGCGCCTGTTCCGGCCGTTCTCCGGAAAGGCACTTTGCGATGCGATTCCTGCATCGGCAAAGACAGTGGTGGTGCTTGACCGCACGAAGGAGGCCGGTGCCGATGGCGAGCCATTGTTCAAGGATGTGGTCACCGCGCTGATGGTCAATGGACGTGCGAATGTGCGTGTGCTCGGTGGGCGTTACGGCTTGTCAAGTAAGAATTTTGACCCTCCTATGGCCAAGGCAGTGTTCGATGAAGGTTTGTCGGCCTCTCCGAAACAGTTCTTCACCGCGGGCATCGACGATGATCTGACCCATCTCTCCCTGACAGTTGACAATGCTTTCAGGCTGCCTGCAGAGGGGATGACACAAGTTGTGTTCTACGGCATGGGCTCCGACGGAACGGTCGGAGCCACCAAGCAGGCCGCCAGAATCATAGGCGATACCGGCGGACTGTATGCGCAGGCCTATTTTACCTATTCCGCCAAGAAATCGGGTGGCTATACCACATCGGAACTGAGGTTTGCCTCCCATCCTATAAAGGCAGAGTATGCCATTTCAGATGCCGATTATGTGGTGTGCAACAAGGACACGTACGTGAACCGTTTCAGGCTGGTGGACCGCCTGCGCGCGGGTGGCACTTTTGTGCTTAATTGCAAATGGACTGACAATGAGCTGGCGGTGAAGCTTCCCGTCGCACTCAGGAAAGCCTTGGCAGAGAAGCAGGTGAGTTTCTACGTCATCGATGCCGAGGCTATTGCCCGCAAATATGGTCTGGGCGTTCGCGTCAACATGGTGATGGAGACTGTGTTCTTCCATTTGAGCGGAATCATTGATTTTGAAACTGCGGTGAAGGCTTTGAAAGAGGAGGTGACGGCTGCATATATGCATGAGGGGCAGACCGCAGTGCAGGCCAACATGCAGGCCATCGATGATGCGGTGGCCGCTTTGCGAAAGGTGGAGGTGCCTGCCGCATGGGCTTCTGCCACCGAAAGCTGCACCGCAGAGGCAACACCTGTCATTGCAGCGGTGGGCATAAAGCTCACAGCCGCTGAATTTTTCCGGAAAATTTCAGAACCCTGCCTGCGGCTCGAAGGCGACGCGCTGCCGGTGTCGGCATTTGCCCCCGACGGTGCAATGCCTATGGGCACAACGGCGTTTGAAAAGCGGCGCATAGCCATAGATGTGCCTGTGTGGGATGCTGTGAAATGCGTGCAGTGCACTCATTGTTCGCTGGTTTGTGCGCATGCTGCCATACGCCCTTATCTGCTCTCTGACAGCGAGCTTGCCGGTGCGCCTGAAGGGTTTACCAGTCGTAAAGCTACGGGTGTGGATGCCCTCAAGGGTTTGAATTTCAGAATTCAGGTTTATGCGGAGGATTGCACGGGTTGCGGCTCGTGTGTGGCTGTATGTCCAGGTCATGCCCTTGCCATGCAGCCTATAGCATCGCAGTTGCCGGCGCAGATTCCGATGCTTGAATTCTGCGAGAAAAAAGTGGCGTGGAAGCAGCCTGCTGTGCCGCGATTCACCATCAACGGGTCGCAGTTCCATCAGCCTTTGCTGCAATTTTCAGGTGCATGTGCCGGATGCGGCGAGACACCTTATGTGAAGCTTCTCACCCAGCTGTTCGGCGAGCGTATGCTCATAGCCAATGCCACAGGTTGTTCGTCAATCTGGGGCGCTAACTATCCCAGCAACGCCTATTGCACCCGATGCACCGACGGCCGTGGACCGGCATGGGGAAATTCGCTGTTTGAGGATAACGCCGAATACGGTTATGGCATGGCTGTGAGCTGCCGTCAGCGGCGTGCCACGCTGAAAGAGGCGATGAACGAATGTCTGTTTAGCCCGGCCGTTCCAGACGAAATCAAGACCGCCATGCGCAAATGGATTGCCGGCATGGAGGATGTCGACATATCGCAGCAGGCCGGTCAGGAACTTGTGGCGCTGATTGAAAAGACTGATGTGGCAGCACGTCCCGAATTGTTCGGGGTGATTCTTGCCAATGCCGATATGCTCGGCAAAAAGTCGGTCTGGGCCATCGGCGGCGACGGCTGGGCCTACGACATAGGCTTCGCCGGTCTGGACCATGTGCTTGCCAGCGGTGAGGATATCAACATCCTTGTCATGGATACGGAATGTTACTCGAACACCGGTGGCCAGACTTCGAAAGCCACTCCGCTCGGAGCCGTGACAAAATATTCGGTTGACGGCAAACGCACGTTCAAAAAGGATCTGGGTCGCATGATGATGACCTATGGCACAGTCTATGTGGCCTCGGTGGCGCTCGGCGCAAATTTCCAGCAGACTATCGATGCCTTCCGCGAGGCGGAGGCTTATCCCGGGCCGTCGATTATAATTGCCTACTGTCCCTGCATCAATCATGGCATCAGGGCTGGAATGGGGCAGTCGATCATTGAGGAACGCAAAGCTGTCGAGGCCGGGTACTGGCCGATTTACCGCTACAATCCGATGCTGGCGGAAAAGAGCCTCTCGCCCTTTGTGGCCGACGATGTGGCTGCGGAAGGCCCGGCTGTGCCCGACGGGCTGCCGTTGGGAACTACCCCTTCACCCGCCGAGACTTCCGACAAAACGGCCGCAGGCGAGGGCCCGTGGGTAAAGGTCTCCGACGAGGACTCGATGCTGACAGTTGACTATCCGGAGGCATCAGCTGCTCAGGCTTCGTCCCAAAACGGCTCGACAGCGTCTACTTCGGTTCTACAGTCAGATGCGGACACTCTGTTCCCGGCAGCACGTCTGAACGCATTCCTTGACGGCGAGGACCGCTATGCCGACATAACGCTGGTTGCGCCACGCGATGCCTCGCGTCTGCGCACCGCCCTCTCCCAGCGCACCCGAATGGTCTACCTCATCCTCTCCGGCCTCACCCGCCTGCTCTGATAATTATTACTCGCGATAATAAAGCCAAAGGCTTTGTGTCAACACTGTGTAGTGTTGGAAACACAAAGCCTTTGGCTCATTTGTCTGCGTGATGTTTTTTATTGTATTGGGGGTAGAATCAGAGGGCGAGGAGCTCTTTGATTTTGGCCTCGAGGGTGGCGCGGTTCTGAGAGCCGGCCAGACGGATGTCGGTTTTCTTGCCGTTCTTGAAGAACAGTAGGGTGGGGATGGACATGATGCGGAACTCTGAGCTGAGGTCGCCTTCTTCGTCCACGTTGTATTTGCCGATTACAACCTGTCCGTCGTATTCCTTTGCAAGTTCGTCGATCAGTGGCGACATTGCCATGCAGGGGCCGCACCAGGTGGCCCAGAAGTCGATGATTACGGGTTTGCCTGATTCGATGATTTCGCGGGCATTTTCGTCGGTGATTTGAAGTGCCATTTTTTTGAAGTTGTTTGGGGTGAATTATTGGTTAGTTAAGTGAAAAATCGTATTTGATGTCGAGCGAATCGAGCATACGGGTCAGCTCGCGCGTGAGCGGAAGGCGCAGTTGGGAGGTGAGCCGCAGGTAGCGGTTGCTTGTCTTGTCGAACACGCGTATGCTCAGGTCTCCGCGGTTTTCTCCGCCTGAAGTCATTTGCTCCTGCAGCAGTCCGCTCAGTGTCGAGGTGATTTCGTGTGGTTCGAGGTCGAGTGTGATGCCTTTTAGCATGTGGCCTTTGAGGGTGTCGAGCAGGGCAATGCGCTGAATCTCGAAACTCAGTTCTCCGTTGTATCGGCGTTCATAGCGGCCGGTCACGGTTATGGCAGTGCCGGGCTTGCCGAAGTTGGCGAAGTCGATGTATTTCTGTCCGAACAGGCGGATTTCACACGAGCCGGTGTGATCCTCGAGTGCCATTATGCCGAAGTTGCCGCCGCGTCGCGCCGGGCGCGATTCGAATTTGGTGACCATGCCGCCGAAACTTATCTCGCGTCCCTCCTCGGGCTGCATTTCGTTGAATGCCTTTATGCCGCTCAGTCCGTAGCGGAGTTCCATGTAGTAGTCGTCGAGCGGATGGGCAGAGAGGTACATGCCGATCAGTTCGCGCTCCTTTTCAAGCAGCACGGCCGACGGCATGGGAGGCGCCGACTTGATGAATGGGCGTCCGGCGGTGTTGAGCTCGCCCATATCGCCGAACAGTGATGCCGTCTGCTCCAGGGCTGCGCGCTGGTACTGCTGTCCGTAGCGCAGGAGTTGCTCGTTGAAGGTCTCGTCGCGCGAGTTCTTTTCAAAGTAGTCTTCACGTTTCATGTTGGTGAAGCAGTCGAAAGCTCCGGCCAGTACAAGCGCATCGAGGGTGCGGCGGTTGATGACGCCTGAGGGCACGCGTTCCACAAAGTCGAACGGGCTTTCAAAACGTCCGCCCTGGTTGCGCGCCTTGATGATTTCAGCCACGACGTTGTCGCCTACGCCTTTCACGGCTCCGAGTCCGAAACGTATGTCGCCGTTGGCGTTCACACCGAAGTCGCCGAACGATTCATTTACGTCAGGTACCTTTACGGGGATACGCATGGCCTTGCACTCATCCATGAAGGTGGTGAGTTTGGTGATATCCGAACGGTTGCGGCTAAGCACCGCGGCCATATATTCCGCAGGATAGTTGGCCTTGAGATATGCGGTCTGGAAAGCCACCCAGCTGTAGCAGGTGGCGTGGCTCTTGTTGAACGCATACGACGCGAATTTTTCCCAGTCGGCCCATATCTTTTCAAGCACTTTTGGGTCGTGGCCGTTGGCCTGGCCGCCTTCGAGGAATTTCCCTTTCAGGTGGTTCATCTTGTCAATGAGCTTTTTACCCATGGCTTTGCGCAGGGTGTCGCTCTCGCCTCGGGTGAAGTTGGCAAGCAGGCGCGACAGGAGCATGACCTGCTCCTGATACACCGTGACGCCGTAAGTGTCCTTGAGGTATTTCTCCATCTCAGGAATGTCGTAGACAATGGGTGCGTCGCCGTGCTTGCGGGCGATGAAGTCGGGGATATAGTCCATAGGCCCGGGGCGATACAGGGCGTTCATGGCTATGAGGTCCTCGAACGTGGAGGGCTGCAGCTCGCGCAGGTATTTCTGCATTCCCGCCGACTCGAACTGGAATGTGCCAACGGTGCGCCCTTCGCAGTAAAGCTTGTAGGTGGCCGGGTCGTCGATGGGAATCTTCTCCATGTCAATGTCGATGCCGCGCGTGAGCTTGATGTTGCGCACCGCGTCCATGATGATGGAGAGGGTTTTCAGGCCGAGGAAGTCCATCTTTATAAGGCCGGTTTCCTCGATTACACGTCCTTCGTATTGGGTAACAAGGAGTTTGCCTTCGAGTTTGTCGACAGCTGTGCTCACCGGCACCCAGTCGCTGATTTTGTCGCGGCAGATAATCACGCCGCAGGCATGTACGCCAGTGCCGCGAACGTTGCCTTCGAGCTGTTCGGCGTATTTCAGGGTCTCGCGCACGAGTGGGTCGGGGTTCTGAAGTTCCGTCTTGAACTCCGGCACGAGTTTGTAGCAGTTGGTGAGGTTGAGTTTCGCCTCCTTGCCGTTCACTTCGGGCATGTGGCGGGGGATGAGTTTCACCAGTCGGTCGCTTTCGGGGATGGGAAGCCCTTCGACGCGTGCCACGTCCTTTAGCGCCATCTTTGTGGCCATGGTGCCGTAGGTGATGATATGGGCCACGTTGTCGGCACCATATTTCTCGGTCACGTATTGGAGCACGCGTGCGCGGCCGTCATCGTCGAAGTCGACGTCGATATCGGGGAGGGAGATACGGTCGGGGTTGAGAAAACGCTCGAACAGAAGGTCGTATTTTATGGGGTCGATCTGGGTGATACCCAG
Organism: Muribaculaceae bacterium; assembly: GCA_048222005.1. GTDB lineage: Bacteria > Bacteroidota > Bacteroidia > Bacteroidales > Muribaculaceae > UBA7173. Next base: position 19,396 of record DBFWRP010000268.1, read on the forward strand.
GCAGTAGGCCACACACGAACCTGCGGCAGAACCACGGCCCGGGCCTACGCTGACGCCAAGGCGTTCGCGCGACACGTTAATGAAATCTTGCACAATAAGGAAGTAGCCGGGGAAGCCCATGGTCTTCATGATGTGGAGCTCGAATTTGATGCGCTCCTCAAGTTCGGGCGAGAGGGGAGTGCCGTAACGCTTGGCTGCACCTTCATAGGCGAGTTTCTTCAGATAGTCAGCTTCGAACTTGATGCGGTAAAGCTTGTCGTAGCCGCCGAGTTTCTTGATTTTTTTCTCAGCCTCTTCCTGCGATAGCACCACATTGCCGTTCTCGTCGCGTGTGAACTCGTCGAACAGTTCCTGCTCGGTGATGCGTGAGCGGTATTCCTCTTCGGTGCCGAACTCCTCGGGGATGGCGAAGAACGGCATGATGGGGGCGTGGTCTATGTCGTAGAATTCCACTTTGTCGGCTATCTCGAGCGTGTTCGACAGCGCCTGGGGCAGATCGGCGAACACCCCGTTCATCTCCTCGGTGGATTTCAGCCATTCCTGTTTGGAATAGAGCATGCGGTTTTCGTCGGTGATGCGCTTGTTGGTGCTAAGGCATATCAGCCGTTCGTGTGCCTCGGCATCCGCTTCGTTGGTGAAGTGCACGTCGTTCGAGGCTATGAGTTTTATGCCATATTTTTCGGCAATGCGGATAAGTTCCGCATTGACGCGCTGCTGCAGTGGATAGGTTTCCTGATTGGCGTTCGGCGAGGTGGCCTTGTGGCGTTGCAGTTCCAGATAGTAGTCGTCGCCGAAGGTCTCTTTCCACCACATCACGCGTTTTTCAGCCTCCTCGATTTCTCCGGCGGTGATCAGTTTCGGGATTTCGCCGCCGAGGCAGGCAGAACATACGATGATGCCTTCGCGGTGTGCCGCAATCTCCTGTTTGTCGGTTCGGGGATGTGAGTAGAAGCCGTCGGTCCACGCCTTCGACACTATTTTGACAAGGTTGTGGTAGCCCTTCTCGTTTTTGGCGAGGAGGATGAGATGGCGTCCGGTGTCGTGTTTGTCGGTGTGGATGTCGAGCGTTTCGTTTGCCACATACACCTCGCAACCGAAAATGGGTTTGAATATCTTTTTCCTTAGGTTTTCCGCTTCATCGCGTTTTTGTGCGGCCAGTGCGGCATCGCCGTTCTGCTCCGCTTCCTTTGCGGCAGCCTCGGCATCCTTAATGGCGCCTTTGGTCTTGGAATTCTTTTTCGCCACATAGTTGAAAAACTCCTTGATGCCGAACATGTTGCCGTGGTCAGTGATGGCCAGGGCAGGCATGCCGTCGGCCATGGCCTTGTCGACCAGCGCATCTATTGATGCCTGACCGTCAAGGATGGAGTATTGTGTGTGGACGTGGAGGTGAACGAATGGCTGCATATGGTGGATGGGTGGTTGATGGATGCGGGATTTTCAATGTAGGTTCTCCTGCGGCAATGAAGAGACAAATTTAACTCAAATCCGGCAAAAAAACAACCGCCCCCGAATGCCCGGAGCATTTATTTGATTGACCGATTTATTGTGACGGAAATTATTATTACTTTTGCGGGGGGGCAAATGTCTGTGTGTCGGACGGAATGTCAGGCATGTGTGCATTGTGTTGCCTGATTTTTTTAATTAGCGACCTCCATGGTAGTATTCGGAAAGAAAAACAGTGATATACCAGCGAAATTCCTTGTGGTGCGGTTCCGCCAGATGGGCGATGCCGTTCTTGCTACATCATTGTGCAATGCCACAAAGGCCAATTTCCCAGATGCCGAAGTGCATATGGTGCTGAACGATGCCATAGCGCCGTTGTTCGAGGGGCATCCGTCGATCGACCGCGTCGTGCGGTTCACCAACGGCGAGCGCCATTCCGTGCTGGTTTATCTGGCCAAGATTTGGCGGCTCATGCGCCGTGAACGCTATGATGTGGTCATTGACATGCGTTCCACTGTCAACACCCTTCCGTTCTCGCTTTTCTCGTTGCGCTCGCGATTCCGTATCGGCCTGAAAAAGCCCTATACGCGGTTCGTGTTCAACCACCGCATTGAGCCGTGTGGCTTGTCAACCTCGGTGGTCGATCACGATGTCCATATGCTTGCACCCCTCGGGAAGGTGAAACCGCTGAATTTCGGTGCCACATTTTCATTGAATGTGACGCCTGCGGAACTTGCCGACTACTGTTCCTATCTTGGCGCGCAGGGCGTGGACACTTCCAGGCCGCTCCTGTTGTGCGGCGTCGTGTCGAAGCTTGCATTCAAATGCTGGCCTCAGGATTTCATGGTTGAAATTCTGCGCCGAATCATAACCACTTTCCCGTCGCTGCAGCTTGTGTTCAATTATGCCCCCGGCTTTGAGGCGGAGGCCGCACACAATATATATAAAGAGCTGGGTGAACCTTCGGGTGTGTTTATCGATGTGCAGGCTCCCACCATGCGTTCGCTGGTGGCGCTGGCTTCGCACTGCAGTGCATATTTCGGTAATGAGGGTGGGGCGCGCCACATCGTTCAGGCTGTAGGGCGTCCTTCGTTGGTGGTGTTCTCGCCGGATGTGAGGAAAGCGAACTGGCTTCCGCAGACGGATGTGCCTGCCATCGGAATTTCGCCGTCCGATGTCCTTTCGCCCGAAATGAGTGCGCAGATGACTTATGAAAATCGCTATCGTGCGGTGACGCCCGATGTGGTTTGGGAGCGTCTGGAGCCGTTTTTAAGAGGTGTAATTGCAAACGGATGTTAAATGTATGCTTGAAAACATAGTTTTGATGAACTTTTTCGGGAAAATATTTGGAGGGAACGGGGGAAAGGTGTAACTTTGCACTCGCTTTTGGGACGGAGGTCCCGCCAAGGCGAGAGCGGCCC
>DBFWRP010000269.1:0-1620 GCA_048222005.1 Muribaculaceae bacterium
CGCGTTGGCTGCCCTGATAACGTTCCACCGTGTCGATGGTGATGTCGGCCGTGTCGGGAATGTGCCGTTCAGCCAAGGCTTTGCGTATCATGGCGATTTGTGCGCGGAAGGGGACGATGATTCCGATTTGCTTACAGGGACTGAAGGGTATGCCCGAGCGGCTGTACAGTTGGCAAAGGGTATGTATCAGACGTGCCACAGTCTCGGCTTCCCGCTTGTTGCTTTTGGATGAATCGCCCACGTTCGGCAGACCTTGGGCAAGCTTGGTCTGCTCTTGCTTACTCTCGATTTTCGTGTAATATTCTGCTTCGTCGGCTTGTACGGAAATAAATGCCATACGTGTACCGGCCACGAAGGCGGTCCATCGGTCATCGTCCGGACGGGTGCCGAATGCCAGTGGTTCCTGTTGATGGGGGAGGGGAACGGCATCCAGTCCGCCGTTATAATAATTACGGTTGACAAATTCGCAGATGGACGGATGCATGCGTCCTTGGCGATGAAGCATTTCCACGATGTTTTTCGTGCCTTGCAGGCTGCTCAGCCGGTGCAGGCGTTCAAACAGGGAGTTACGGCAGTCGGTCAGCCCGATGGCTTGCAGGCTATCCTCGGTCACCCGTGACATTTCCCGGGGTTGGCTCACGACGGCGGGCAGTTGCTTGTGGTCGCCGATGAGGATGAACTTCCCGATGGCCAGACGGTTCAGGTTATAGTCTCCCCGGTTCACCGCAGTAGTGGCGCATAGCAGGGGGAGCAGTTGGGGCTCGAGCACTTGTGAGGCTTCGTCGATGATAGCCACGTCGATGACTTTCAGGCTGAATAGCTCTGTCTGGCTGCATAGGCTGCTGATGGTGCCGGCAAACACCCTGACGGGCGCCAACTTCTCGTAGATTTCTTTTCGGGAGGTGGCATCCCCGATGACGTGCTTCATGAGCCGTGGCCGGAAGTCCGGGGCGCAGTTCAGTTCCTGACCGATGCGGATATATTCCGGAGCAGGGTTGATGGCAGACAGCGTATGGCAGATTTCATCCACAGCCCGGTTGGTATAAGCCATGAGCAGGAGGGTCTTTTGCGGAGAATCCGACAAGAACTCTTCCACCATGGATTTCAAGGCTACCGACGTCTTTCCTGTCCCCGGCGGTCCGACAAGCAGGAAGTAATCCCGGGCCTGTTTGGCTTTCAGGACGATACGGTCTATTTCTTCATTCAGGTAATGCCGGTGGAGCCTTACGGACGGATCGGTGGCCGGTGGCCGTATGCCCAACAGCAGCTCTTTCCGTTCCCGTGGGGCGGTGAGCAGGCTGAACAGTCCCGAGTAGGCTTGGTTGAATGTGGCGTCCATGTAACCCGGCTCTATGGCATAAAGGCTGTCGGGGTGGAATACTCCGGCATTCCGCTGCTTGTAAGATAGTTTCAGCAGCATGTGTTCAGGATGGATTTCCTCTATGGTACAACGGAAGAACTGTTTGTTCGTCACGTTGTCCCCTTCGTGGTTCCGTTCGTAGAGCATTACCATGTCGCCCTGCCGGAAGTTCGGGAGGAAGTCTTCGCCGTATTCCGGAAGTTTCAAATCCAGCCGCACGATGGCACCTTCCTCGTCGGGGACGGGATGCAGTTTCAGTC
>DBFWRP010000027.1:0-11592 GCA_048222005.1 Muribaculaceae bacterium
AGAAATGCAAGAATGATTGTAATTCGTCTATTTGTATCCCGTCGGCATCAGGATTAAAATAAAGAATTTATGGCATCAATTAAAGTTAAATTCCGATGGCCTTCAAAATCTGGTTGCGAAGGCGCTGTGTATTATCAGATAATCCATGAGCGGAAAGTCCGGCATGTGGCCACTCCCATCAGGCTGTCGCCCGAGGAATGGACCGCATGTCTGGCTGCTACGCATCAGTGGCAAGAGGGGCAGTTGCCGGTCAGAATCGGTTCCATACGCCATGTGATTCACACCGATGTGGAACGAATGAAGCGCATTGCCGCCGACATGAGCCGCCGTGGCGTACATTTCACGGTGGATGAAATAATCGAGGAATACAATCTGTATGTCCATCGTTATTCATTGTTTAATTTCATGCAGTCAATCATCTCTTTACTGCGGATCAGGGAAAGGGTCCGGACTGCCGAGACCTATACGGCAGCCTTGTCGAGTTTCCGCCGGTTCAGACAGGGAGAGGATATCGTGATAGATGCTTTAAGCGCCGACATTATGGAGGATTATGAAGCTCACCTTAAACTCAGAGGTGTTACGCCCAACACCACATCGTTTTATATGCGCATACTACGCGCTGTCTATAACCGCGCTGTGGAGCGTGGAGCCGTGGAGCAGCGCCACCCGTTCAGGCACGTCTACACGGGTGTGGGTAAAACCGTCAAGCGGGCATTGTCATTGTCGGTGATCCGCAAAATAAAATTGCTTGACCTGTCGGCATCCCCGCAGGCCGACTATGCCCGTGATATGTTTCTTATGAGCTTCTATTTCAGGGGTATGAGCTTTATTGATATGGCATTTTTGCGTAAATCCGATCTGCATTGCGGTTACATAACCTACCGACGGAGGAAGACAGGGCAGACCCTGATCATAAAGTGGACTGCCGACATGCAGGAGATTCTTGACAAGTATACTCTGAATCCTACCGAATATTTATTGCCGATCATTATCAACAGCAGTGTGGCCGAACGTGTGTCGTACCGCAGGGTCGGCAACCATATCAACTACCAGCTAAAAAAGATTGCCGTGATGGTGGGGGTGACGGCGCCATTGACCATGTATTGCGCGCGCCACAGCTGGGCATCGGCCGCCAGGGCCAAGGGGGTGCCTGTGAGCATTATCAGTGAGGGGATGGGGCATGATTCCGAATCAACCACGCGCATTTATCTTGAATCGCTTGATACATCCACCATTGACAAAGCCAACGAGCTTATTCTAAAATCGCTTTGAATCAGTCGAAAAGATGCTGATGGCCACGCCGATGCGGCAGCCATCGGGATGTGAAACCTGTGCACGGGGCCGCTCGTCCCGACGGCCGGCTGAATTTTTAAGTGATGTTAAAAGTGTCTTGGCATCTGAAACCGGGGCAATGCTCGGTTGTTTTGCAGATATATCATAGATTACAAATTACACACACAAAAAAATTACGCATATGAATTATTCAGAGACAATCAGTTCCAGTCCTGTGGTGCTTGTTGAGTTTTATGCATCATGGTGTCCTCACTGCAAACGCATGATGCCCGTGGTGGCGCAGGTTAAAGAGCTTCTGACCGGAAAGGTTTCCGTTTATCAGTTTGATATCGACGAAAACGAGGCGCTTGCCGACCGCGAGGGCGTCAAGATCATCCCTACGTTCATCATTTATCGTGACGGCAAGGAGCAGTGGCGCCAATCTGGTGAGATGGATGGACAGGTGCTCCTGAGCAAAGTGGAGCAATATTTGTAGCAGGTGTTTATGAGTCAGGCTAAGAAACATACGGTTTTCACCGATTTTCTGCAGGCTCTCGGGGTGCCGCATACCTGCGGCTACTCCGACCGCCTGTTCGACGACATGCCTTTCAAGACTCTGTTCGGACTGTCGAAGCTTCTGCAGCAGTATGGTATCGAGAGCCAAGGAATGCAATTGACCGACAAGGCGCAGATGCAACTGATCGACACCCCGTTTCTGGCCTCGACCCAAGGCGGTTTTGTAATCGTCACCGGGCACACCCCTGAGTCTGTCACTTACATCACCGATGGTGTCACCGAATCTATTGACACGCCTGAATTTCTCAAGGCATGGAGCGGAATGGCGTTCATGGCCTATCCTGCTCCCGGTTCGATTGAGCCTCACTATGCAGCCCACCGGCGCACCGACCTGTTAAATCAGGCAAAACGATGTGTGCTATGGGGTGGCGCAGTGGCATTGTTCATTTATCTGTTCCTCAGCAACGGATTGTATCGGCATGTGTCCACTGTGATGCTCGCCCTTTTCGACATGGCCGGCTTGTACCTCACCTATCTGCTGCTCCAGAAATCACTTAAAATCGGGAATGCCGCTGCCGACCGTTTTTGTGGAGTGCTGCAGAAAGGTGGCTGCGACAGCATCCTTGAGTTGAAGGCCTCAAAGTTTTTCGGCATATTCAGCTGGAGCGAGGTTGGGTTTACCTATTTTTCCGTCAGCCTGCTGGCGTTGCTGGTGTTCCCGCAGTGGATCTGCTATCTGTCCCTGTGCAATGCCTGCTGTCTGCCGTTCACCTTCTGGAGCATATGGTATCAGCGTTTCAAGGCGCACAAATGGTGCACACTGTGTGTGAGCGTACAGGCCACGCTGTGGCTGCTGTTTTTCTGTTACCTGTGCGGAGGTTGGTTCCGCGGGGCTTTTCCGTTGCGGATAGAATTCTTTGTGCTTGGAGTGACTTACGTGACGGTTCTGATGGCGTTGAACCGCATCATGCCTATGTTCGATCATTCAACTTCCAATGACAATGATTAAACCGATACACAGACCCTCTCTTGACCATGCGCGCGTGCTTTCGGCCCTGGAGCTTAACAACTACCGATTTTCGGACAAACACACGGTACTGACGCCCGAATTGCTGGAAAAAATGGCGGCTGCGGCACAGCGTAGGAATGCTGCCCCAAATCAGGCTGAAAGTGCCGATGCTATCCGCCGGTGACAGGCTACCTGTTGCTGACAATTTTGCCTGTGGCCGCATCGAAAGCAATACTGCCGTTGCGGAACAGTTGTTCGATATGCCCGCTCCGGCGCATGTCGTCGGCAGACATGCAATGCAATGCAGGTGAATCTATGAGCGCTATATTGTCGGCAAGCGAAAGGGCTATGTCAAGTTCATGGGTGGATAAAAGTATGCATTTGCCCTCATGATGGGCCAGCGCGGCCAGCAGGGTGCACAGGTCATAACGGTTAGGCATGTCGAGAAACGATGTCGGCTCGTCGAGCAGGATTACCGGGGTAGCTTGAGCCAGAGCGCGTGCAATCATTATGCGCTGGCATTCGCCGTCGCTCATGGTGTCCATTGTCCGGCGCGCATACGATGCCATCCCCACCGCATCGAGCGATTTCTTCACAATCTCCCGGTCGGCAGCCTGCATCCGTCCTATCCAGTTGGTGTAGGGTGCCCGTCCCATTGCCACCACATCCTCACAGTGCAGATTGCTTATGCGCGTGCGCCCGGTGGTGACAAACGCAAGTTGTCGTGCCATATGCTGTGGCTGCAACGTGCGGATGTTTTTCCCGTCTATCAGAATTTCGCCAGAAAAATGGTTGTTCAGTCCGGCAATGGCTTTCAGCAACGTGGATTTTCCGGCACCGTTTCGGCCGATGAGGGCTGTGAGGCAGTGGCTCCCGATGGTTGTGTTCGCATTGCGGAGCAGCATGCGGTCGCCGTAGCCTATGGAAAAATCTCGGAGTTCAATCATTGTAGCGGTCATTTATTGCGAAGCACCACCCACACAACCACCGGGATTCCCAACAGGGCGGTAATGGCGTTGATCGGCAGGGTGAAAAGTTTTGATACGATGTCACAGAGCAACAGCACGGCGCCTCCGGCGAGAGCCGTGGCCGGAATGAGCACGCGGTGGTCGCTGTCGCGTATCAACATGCGTGCCACATGCGGCATGGCGAGGCCGATGAATCCGATCGGACCGCAGAATGCCGTCACGGTTCCGGCCAAAAGCGTTGTGGAAAGAAACAGCATTGTGCGCGAGCGCCTGAGATTCAGACCCATGGTTATGGCGTATTCTTCGCCGAACAGCAGCAGGTTCAGTGGCTTGATGGTGGCTATGGCCAGCGCCATACCGGCCACGACAGCCGGGGCCAGTACGGCAAGTTGTGTGCCGGTGACATCGCCAAGCGAGCCCATTGTCCATATGATAAAAGCTTTCAACGATTCCTCCTCGCTTAGATACTGCAATATCTGCACCACGGCGCCCACGCCCGAAGAGAACATCATGCCGAGAATCAGTATGACCATGATATCCTTTATTCGGTGACCAACCGCTGCTATGATAATCAGCACGGCGGCTGCTCCGGCCCATGCTGCTCCGGCCATGCCTATCGAAGAGGTCATGCCGGCCAGAACCACCATAGCCACGCCGAGGCTGGCGCCGGAACTGATGCCGAGCACATAGGGGCCTGCCAGCGGATTGCGGAACAATGTCTGCATCTGCAATCCGCTTACAGATAGAGCTGCCCCGGTGAGCAATGCCACGATGGCTTTGATGAGCCGTATGTCACGCACAATGAATATGGTGGCTTCAGGACAGTCGCCACCGGTGAGTGCCGCCCACACATCGGTCACCGGAATCCTGACCGCGCCAACGGCAAGATCCAGACAGAACAGCACGGCTGTGAGTGCCGACAGCATTATGAAGATATATGTAGTGATGCGTTGCGCCGACATGTTGTTATTTAAGCTGTTTGTAGTAGACCAATTCGTTCTGTACAAGGTCAGGGTGGAAAATCCTGACCAGATCGCGCAGCAGAATGTCGGGGTTGACTATAGCTGATTCATAAAAGTCGTTTCCTCCGGCATCATTCATCCGTCTGGTGTTGTTGAACACCATTCCGTTGGCCACACATCCGGTCGCGGCCATGCGCGGGCATGTAGCCTTGAGTTCGTTGAGCGTTGTGGCATTGCCTGCGTTCAGCCATACATCGGCCTGCGATGTGAGCATGTAAGCCTCTTCCATGTCGATAGGTCGCGACGAGTTGCCGGTGTTGGCCTTGTAAAGATAATCGCCTCCTGCATCTGTCAGCAACCTGACAAAATAGCTCTCTGCCGGCGGCATGAACCACGAACTCCCGTAGGGCGCGTTGAGCATGACTTTGGGTGTGCCCGAGGCCTTCTCGGCCACCAGCTGTTTCAAGGCGTTATAGCGTGCGGGAATTCCGGCGAACGTTTCTACACCCTTCCGCCTGTTGCCTGTCACTTCGGCCAAAGCCACAAGCCATTCCGCTTTCCCCAGAGGTGATTCCTCAAGGTAATCGCCCACATACAGGTAGGGGACGCCCAGCTCGCGCAGTTTCCGTTCCATGGGGTTGGCTCCGTTCACCCCGTAGAGCAGGACAATGTCGGGCCTTAGCGACATTAGAAGTTCATAATTCACATTTCCTTCATATCCGACATCTCCGATCTTGTCCCGGTGCGCTTGTATGTAGGGGTTTGATATGTAGTCGAGGGCGGAACCTCCGACGATTCGGCCGACTTCACCTATGGCATCGAGCATGGCTATGTGGGTTGACGACATGGCCACTATGCGCTGTGCATCGTTTTTAATCACCTGACCGTCGAATCCGTCGGGAGCTTCTTCGCCATTGCGGGCTATGAACAGTCGGGTGGTCACACTGTCGGCTCCCTGCCATGGGTTACGTACGGTCAGCATCACGCTTTGGCTTCCGTCGGCACCTTTTATGTCAAAGCCGGATGCGTAGTCTGGAGCGTAGAGCGGCACATTAAAATTGTCGGGTGCAGTTTTGCTTTTGCTGCATCCGCCCAGCATTAATGTCAGCAGAAGTGTAAGGCCGGTGGCTATTGCCGGTTTTATGCCATGTTTCATTTATTTGGTACTTGTGTCAGAGTTTTACTGAATGCTGTTTCTTGCGCCCGGCGTGGAATTTCGGCGTAATGCCGATAAAAAATTCAAAATTTATGCCAGGCATCGGGCGGGATAGTACGGAGAGATAGTCTTCGTTGAAAAGATTGTTGACGGCCAGTTTCAGCTGCATGTCGAGGGGGCGGAATGTCAGGTTCTTTTCCAGCGATACATTGCTCATGAAATATTCAGGCAGATATCCCGATAACGTGTGGTCATTGCTTGACATTGTGAAACGTTCGGAATAATATGCCCATTTGTAGAGAAACGCCCATGAACGCCATGTGAGACGTCCGGTCACCGAGGCTGAATGCCGGGGCACGTAGGGGAGTTGTTTGCCTACTGACTGGTCGGCAGCCGACATCTTTTCTCCACGGTTGATGGATGGGGTCCATGAATAGGAGCCGGTTATGTCGAACACCCATTCATTCACTGGCTCGAAAGCAAGATTGAGGCGGCTCTCCACACCGTAGGCGTGCACGCTTTTCACATTGCGTGGCGAGAAAAATCCCTTGGTTGTCGGTAGCCATATGATCCAGTCATCTATATATGAATCGAACCATGTGACACTGCCGCCAAGCGAGAAGGGCACAGGGGCGGAGCCGCCGGTGTCGAAACTCATGCCGGCATCGTATGTCCATCCGCTTTCATTCCTCAGGTCTGGATTGCCCCCGGGAAGGAAGTAAAGGTCGTTGAGTGTCGGAAATTTATGGTTGCGTGAAACGGAGGCTTTCACCATTACGTTCCCTTTGCGGGAAACAAGCCCGTCGATAAAAAATGCCGGAATAACAGGCGCCCATTGTGTGCCCGACATATCCTCGCGAAATACGGCCGACAGTCCTATGCGGTCGGTGGGTTGCCATTTTGCCGACACGGAGCCCGAAAGTTCCACTCTCCCTTTGTCGTAGCCGATTATGGCCCTGTCGCCGTCCTGCAGGATTATGTTCTTGTCCTCCGACCGCACAAAGTGCTGATGCAGCGACACATTGGCGGTGAAGTACCATCGGCGTGTGGGGCTGTATTCCCCCTCGGCCTGACCGTAGAATGTATTGACCGTGCTGCGGGAACGGGTCATCTGCGCCCAGTTTCCGGGAACGGTCTCCTTCCTGTAGTCATATGCCATTTTTGTGTGGACATATCCTCCGCGCAGGCCCGTTTTCCAATGCGACCGGCTATGGTCCCACGAAAGCACCCCTCGGAAAGTCTGTTCACGCTGACGGTTCTCGAAATCGGTTTCGTCGCCGTAGTCGGTGGTGAGCATGGGTAGCTCGCGGTTCGAGTTTACGTACCAGGCGTTAAGTCCGAACCTGTCGCCCCGGTTGGTGTTGTAGTACACCTCCTGCAGCAGGTGGAAATCCTTGAAGGCGCCCGACCGGTTGCGTTCGGTGGGGTGGTATTGGCCTATGATGTTGTGGTTGTCGTCGTAGATGTTGTTTTTTTTGTCGTGGTTGGTGTATTTGAAATCGTTGGGGGAGGATGAGTACACTGCTCTGGTCGACACGCTCCAGTGTTCGTTGCCGTAGGTGAAGCGTCCAAACTCATCGAATGTGCTGAACGACCCGATTCCCTGCACATATTGTGCGTTGAGGCCTTCGGCCACGTCGGCCGTAGTGCCGAGCTTTACGAGTCCACCGAGACCGCCTCCGGTCTCGTTGACGCTCGAGGTGCCGTGCAGTAGCGAAGCCCGGTCAATGAAATAGGAGGGGATGGTGGAGAAGTCGGTCATGCCGAGCATGGGGTTGTTGATGCGCATGCCGTTCCACGTAACCTGCGTATGGCTGGGCGATGTGCCGCGGAATGCCACGGTGGAGAGTGTGGCGCGTCCGTAGCTTTTCACGAACACCGAGGAGTTGTAAGTTAGGACATCGGCCATCGACAGGGCGATGTTCTCTTTAAGGGCAAGCGAATCGAATGTGGTTTTCTGCACACCGATCTCTTTCATTGGGCGTTTGGCGCTGACCACCACTTCTCTCAGCCTGTGGGTGCGTTTGGTCATGTCCTGACCACAAATGGGAATGCACGCTGCGCAATGCACGCTGCACAGCACTATGATGCACGCTGCACGCTGCACGCTGCACGCTGCCATGCTGTGACGCAACTTATTTTTATTATGATTCAGGTTATGCAATAATCGTGAAAAATACATCATATTATGCTTCCAATATTAATTGTGCATCGTGAATCATTTAATTTTCCAGCAAAATGAGCCGGGGGTTATTCCGGCGTAGAATTCATCGATGGGCTCACCTTCGGACGAGTAACGGTAGATGATGCCCTGCTGCTGGTAGTCGATGGCGTCGGCAACGTACACATCGCCGTTGTATGGGCTGACGGTCAATGCGTAATATCGTGTGTCGTTGCTTTTGAGGAATGGCCGCACGGGCAGGCGGTTTGACGTTACGTCCATACGCCACACATCGTTGTTTATCCAGTAAAGCATGTCGCGCGTGCCGTTGAGCTGCAGCGATAATGGAGTGGAGCCGAGCTTGAACCGGAACTTGTGCTCTATGGTGAATGTCTCGGCATCAATTTTAAACAGAGCCGGTGCCTCGTAACCGTAGGGTGAATCCTCGTACCCCCCGTCGGTCAGTACCCATAGCTTGCTGTAGCAGTCGAGGGCAATGGATTCGGGCTGAATCCCGACGGTGAGCTGATCCACCACTCGGTCGGTTTCCGTGTCGATTTTTATGATACGGTTCTGATAGCTCCAGCAGTTGCAGAACACATATTGTCCGTACTGCACCATCTGTTCTGTCGAACCGCTTCCCATGTCCATGCCGGGGATGGTTATGTATCCTGTCACCGAATAGGTGGACGGGTTGATGATGAATATACGGTTGTCCCACAGTTGGCTTACGTAGGCCTTCTGGTCGCTTATGAAGTGGATGTAGCGTGGAGAGGTGAGATTCTCGATGCGCCCGAGTTCCTTGAATGTTTCCGGGTCGATGGCAAAGATCACATGCGAGTTGTTGACTGTGATCCACCCTTTGCCGTTATAAACGGTCATTGATTGTGCCACATCTCCAAGTTTCATGCCGTTGGCACGGTAGAACACTTCGTTTTCTACGGTGTTGGTTTCCGGGTCGTAATATGTGAGTGTGGCGTTGCCGTATTGGAAGTTCCCTTCGTTCGTAATGAAAAGGCCGTCGCCGCTGGCGGTCAGCTCTTCATCGATGGTACCGTAGTCCCATTCCATGCAGCCCTGTAGCAGGGCTGCTATGGACAGGACGGCAGATAAAAAGAAAAATTTATTTAATCTCATTGATGTCTTCAATCTGATCGGTGTGGCTGCTTGTTGGCCGTTATTGTGATTCATTCCGTTGCCGAAAGGTCCTGGAACCGGCATACCTCGGTGGATATTTCACCAAGGCCGCCGCTTGTGGCCTGGACCGCCACCTGCACTTTCACAAAGTCGATGAAGCTCAGGTTGGCGGGGGTGCCGTCGGCGAAGATTGCATTCGAAATCCGGAATCCTGTGCGCTGGCTGTCGCCGGGAGCGGATGTGTCAAGAACGTCGGAGCCCACATTGTCGGCGTAACCCCATTCGTATGGCGCGTTGTTCCAGAAGCCGGTTGTGGGATCCACGGAGTTTTTGGCAGATATGCGGGTGCCGTAAAGGGTGTAGCTGGAGGCCGATATCCATGCGGGATAATAATAATCCTGTTTATGCAGCAGGGGTAGATAGTCAACAGTGCCTGTGTTCCCTTCCGAATCGATCCATGCCACATCCATATTGGGAGCTTCGGGCCGGAAATAGGTGACGGAATAATTTTGCAGTGTGGTGCTTTTCCCGGTCTCGCTTCCGGTCAGTTCATACCATTCGTCGTCGGGCAGTCCGTTGCCGTTCACGTCCTGCATCACCCACACTATGCCGGGTTCGTTGCTTCCCCCGTGTGTGTTCAGGAATGCATTGCCGGCGACTGCGAAGTCATAAGCGCCTTCCGAAGCTTCTATGCTGTGGTCGAAACCTACTATTATATATCCTCCGAACGCGCCGAGCGATACCAGTTGCTCGCCAGCCAGCCGGGACTCTGCCCATGCGTTGGCGGCTTCAAGTGTGTTTTCGTTCCCCATCATCCATCCCGGACCGTTTTCGCCTATGAACTGGCCCGGTGCCGGAGTCCATTCGAACACACGGGTGGAGTAGGGGGAACTGCTGCCGGTGCGCGGGCGCAGTCGATCCTGTTCGGATGCTTCCACACACACCACTTGCACCCGTGCGATAGCCGACGAGCCGGTTGCCTGCGATATGTTGCGTGTCACTGGAATCATGGCGACGTCGTCACTTGTCGATATTTTTACCTCCACGGTGTATTCGCCGGATTTGTCGGGTGTGAATTCAAACATCCTGTTATGGCATCCGGTGGCGGTGCCGTCTACGCTCCATTCGTATTCCGGGTGGTCGATGTTTTCAATAACAGGCTGGAGGAACACTGGACGCCCGGGGAATGTGAAGCGTGTGGTGGATGTCTGAAAATAGGATGGGGGGAGGAATCTGACGATGCATGGCAGCGACTCGACAACTTCCACATCAAATTCTTTTGTTGTGGTGCCGTCGGAGTTTTCTGCCACGATGCGCACCCGGTAGATGCCCGGGGTGGATTCGTTGAATGTGTACGACAGGCCGTCGCCTGCATGGATGTCATTCACATACCAGTCGATACGGAAGTCCCCGGTATCGGCATGCTGGATGTCGGGTGTGAACTCGTAGTCGGTGTTGGCGGCCACTTTAAGCCCGTCGTCCGGAATGCGTAAGGAGATTACGGGAGGGGTGAGGTCAAGCACATCCACGCGTAGTTCTTCTACAGTGGTGCCGGCCGGGTTTTCTGCTGTGATTGTTACATAAAATTCGCCTTGTTCGTTCCAGATGGCTGTCCATTGTGTGTCGTAAGATACCACGCGACCGTCGAGTGTCCATGTTATAGTGGCGTCACCGATGTTGCTGAATTCCGGAGCAATGGTGAGTTCATGCCCGATTTTTACGGTGTAGACGCCGTATTCGCTGTCGAGTGTGATCACCGGTTTCTGTCCGGATGCGTTCTCTATGAGATTATCCTTGTTGCACGAGCACAGGCTTGCGGCCAGCAGCAGGATGAGCAGGCTGTTGAGCAGGTGCGTGTGGATTGTTGTTGAGGTGGGCGTGGCGTTCGTTGAATGATGCATGGCCGGAGGTTGATGCGGAAGGCTTTGATTGCGTGTAACACCTCATGTTCAGCTATGCTGCCGGCTGTGTATGCCAAGGTTTATACAGGCAACTCGATGTCCCGCGAGTGGTTGTATGGTTAATGTCCTGAGTTGGTGATGGCAGGTTTTCTGACTCGTCCCTGCCTGTCGCGCCTTCTCGCCTTGCGGCAATGGCATGTTGCGACCGGTATTACCGGAACTTACAGCAGCGGGTACTGTTGAGGATTCGCACCTCATTCCCTTTTGATGCCCGTATGGTTCCTGACTTGAGCCGGGACGTGGGCAACCATTCTGGCTGTAAATTTACAGCTTTTTTCGGTAATACGCAAAAAAATCTCGATGTGCCGCGAAAATAAAAGCGAAACAAAAGCCGGAGCCTGTGGAGTAAAAATCATTGCGTGTGACTGTTGATTTTATATATAAATTGTATTAAATTTGTCAATTCTAAGAAAACCTAATTTTTTATACGAAAAACCTTTGACATGAAGA
>DBFWRP010000270.1:0-6662 GCA_048222005.1 Muribaculaceae bacterium
ATACCCTTTGAACCTGATCCGGGTAACGCCGGCGTAGAGAAAATAAACATGAACATTCGCATTATGTGTGCGGTTGCAGCCGTGAGTGGGCTGGCAGCCGTGGTTAAGGCGGCTCCCGCAGCCGTGTCAGCCGAACTTCCGGCAGTAGACAGCGTAGATTCCTCCGCAGTGGTCAATCTGCCTTCGGTCGAGATTGTTGCCAATAGGGCCACATCTAAAACTCCCATCGCTTTTACCAATATCTCCAAGGCTCAGTTGGCCGTGGCCAACGACGGGCGCGATGTGCCGTATCTGCTGTCGGCCACCCCGTCGCTCATAACCACATCGGATGCCGGAGGCGGCATGGGCTACACCTCCATGCGCGTGCGCGGCACCGACGGCACCCGCATAAATGTCACCGTCAACGGCGTGCCTATCAACAATCCCGAAAGCCACCGTGTCTACTGGGTCAATATGCCCGACCTCGCCTCCTCTCTCAAGGACATTCAGGTGCAGCGCGGAGCCGGCACGTCGACCAATGGTTCGGCTGCTTTCGGCGCGAGCGTCAACATGCTTACCGATCTCCCTTCCGACGAGGCGTACGCCAACCTTTCAGGCGCATACGGCTCATACAATTCACATCGCGAGGCCCTTCGTGTGGGTTCCGGACTGTTAAAGAACCACTGGAGTTTCGATGCGCGCATAAGCCATCTGGGTTCCGACGGTTATATTGACCGCGCAACTTCCGATCTGTGGAGCTATTTCGGTCAGGCGGCCTACACATCGCCTTCCACAACCGTCAGGCTCGTGGCTTTCGGCGGCAAGGAGGAGACTTATATGGCCTGGGATTATGCCTCAAAGGAGGATATGGAGAAGTACGGGCGCCGCTACAATCCCTGCGGGCTCTATATCGACTCCGACGGCAACCGTGCGTTCTATCCCGATCAGAAGGACCGTTACACACAGCACCATTTCCAGCTGTTGCTTTATCAGCGCCTCACGGATGCCCTGCGGCTGAACGTGGCGCTCCACTACACCAAGGACTTCGGTTATTACACCCAGTTGAAAACCGGCCGCACTCTTGTGGAGTACGGGTTGCATCCGTTTGTAGGCGAGGACGGCCAGACCGTGAAAAAGTCAGATCTTGTCAGGGAAAAATATCTTGCAAACCGTTTCGGCGGTGGCACATTTTCCCTCAATTACCGCAAGGACCGTCTGGATGCCGTGCTCGGCGGCGGTATAAACAGGTTTGACGGCGATCATTACGGCTTCGTCACCTGGGTGCGCAACTATGTCGGTCCCATCGATCCCAAGCAGCGTTATTATGATTTCACGGGGCGCAAGACGGATGCCAACATCTATCTTCGCGGCAATTACGATGTGGCGCGCGGTCTCTCCGTTTTTGCCGACCTGCAGATGCGCCACATCCATTACACCATCGACGGTGGCGCAGATTATTGGGATTATGAACTGAACGCCCCGGCTCCCCTGGCATTCTGCCGCAACTGGAATTTCTTCAACCCCAAGGCGGGCATAAACTTCGAGCGCGGCGCCCACAGGGCTTTTGCCTCGTGGAGCGTGGCTCACAAGGAGCCTACGGCCGATAATTTCGTGAATGCAAAACCGCACGAATATACCACAGCCGAGCGGCTGTTCGATTATGAGCTGGGCTACACCTACTCCAATCGCCTGTTCACGCTCGGGGTGAACCTCTACTACATGGACTACCGCAACCAGCTTGTGCTCACCGGCCAGCTCTCCGATACGGGCAACCCGCAGTCGACCAACGTGCACAGCTCCTATCGCACGGGAGTGGAGTTCCAGTCGATGCTCAAGCCGGTGAAATGGTTTGACTGGCAGCTGAATTTCACCCTGTCGCGCAACCGTATCAAGGATTTCGTGGAGATGGTTTACGAAGATGAGTGGGACAATCCCATTGCCATCCCTTGCGGCGACACTCCCATCGCTTTTTCGCCCGATTTCACCCTTCACAATGCATTTAATTTCAATGTGGCAGGATTCGATGCCTCGCTTGAGACGCAGTATGTAGGGCGACAGTTCATGAACAATGCCCGTTCGGCCGAGGCCGAGTTGCCCTCTTATTGCGTGAGCAACCTGCATTTTGGCTACACATTCAGCAATGTGCTGTCGGTTAAATCCATGCGGGTGGGCTTTTCGGTCTATAACCTGTTCAACAAAAAATACTTCAACAACGGTTATGCCGGGGCCGGCTACACCATCGGCGCTTCGGGCAAGCCTGAAATATACCGCTATGCAGGTTACTCTGCCCAGGCCACAACCAATGTCATGGCCACGGTGAACCTGCAGTTCTGATTGTTTATGGAAGCTGTCATAGACTTTTTCACCCCCGCGCGCTGCATAGAGCTGCTCGGACTCCTCACCGGATTGTGTTACCTTTGGTTCGAGTATCACGCCAACCCGCTTGTGTGGCTGGTGGGGATAGTGATGCCGGTGATTTCCATGTGGGTGTATTTCACCAAGGGGCTTTATGCCGATTTCGGAATAAACATCTATTATCTTGTCATGGCCATTTACGGCTATGCGGCGTGGACGTTCAATTTCCGCAAAAAGACACGGCAGGAACTGCCCGTGAGCCGTCTGCGGTTGCGTGTCGGCATCACCCTTGCCGCCGTGGCGGCTTTGCTGTGGGCTTTGCTGGCCTGGATATTGATAGCATTCACCGATTCCACAGTGCCTTATGCCGATGCCTTCACAACGGCCCTCAGCATTGTCGGGATGTGGATGATGGCGCGTAAGATTGCCGAGCAGTGGCTGGTGTGGTTCATTGTAGATGTGGTCTGTGTGGTGCTGTATGTCTATAAAGGGATATATTTCTATGCAGGCCTTTACACCGCCTATACCGTGGTGTCGGTGCTTGGCTACCGCAAATGGCTGCGCATGATTCCGGCATTTTCATCGGCCGCTGAGGCATCAATCGGGAAATTTCATTAACTTTGCCACGGATGTGCCGTAACCGTATGCCGTCGCATCCCCATCGTGTATGACAGAACAGAACAATACATCGGCAGCCGGGCGTGGCCGTAGCCGCCGCAAGGTGATTACCGTTATCGCTCTTGCCGTTATGGCCTGGGGCGTGTGGTATTTCACCCGTATGTCGGCTGGATACAGCGGCCAGGAATCCGTGTGGATACGCATCCCCCGTTCAGCCACTGTAGAGCAGGCCAGGGATTCAATCCGGGTGGCGCTCGGCAGCAGTTTCGGCTCCACCGTGGCCAACCTGTGGAATGGCGACGTGGAGGCATCGCATGGAGCCTACCGCATCGAACCAGGCGATAAGGCATGGCAGGTGGCCCGGCGGATAGGGCAGGGGAGGCAGACCCCAGTCAGGGTAACTTTTAACAACGTGCGCACTGCCCCGCAGCTGGCTGAGCACATGGCATCGCGCATGGACTTCTCCACCGATGAGTTCAAGGCCGAATGCGTGCGCATAGCCGGTGAAGAGCATATCAGCCAGGAGCAACTGCAGTCAGAGTTCCTTCCCGACACCTACGAAGTTTACTGGACTGCCACGCCGGCCGAGCTGATAGCCAAAATCCGCAGCAATTACCGAAGGTTCTGGACCGACGAACGCGCGCGCCAGGCCGGGGATTTGGGGCTGACACCGCTTCAGGTGTCGGTGCTGGCATCGATAGTAGAGGAGGAGAGCAACCGGCGCGACGAGCGTCCGAAGATTGCCCGGCTGTACCTCAACCGGCTTAAACGTGGCATGCCCCTGCAGGCCGACCCGACAGTGAAATTCGCCACAGGCGATTTTGCCGCGCGACGCATCACCGGAGAGATGCTGAAGGTGGAATCGCCCTATAACACCTACCGCCGCAACGGGCTCCCTCCGGGCATTATCCGCTATCCTGAGGCGCGCACCCTGGACCAGGTGCTGCAGGCTCCCTCCCACGATTACATTTATATGTGTGCCCGCCCTGACGGATCGGGTTATCACGACTTCACCGCCTCCTACAGCACCCATCTTGCCAATGCAAAGGCATTCCGCAGTGCGGCTTACGGAGCCAAATGAAGATTCCGGTGAAAAAATAGCGGTCTCTAAGAAAAAATTCTTACCTTTGCAATGTTGAAATGCACCCATAGTTCAATGGATAGAATATTGGATTCCGGTTCCAACGATTGGGGTTCGACTCCCCATGGGTGTACGTGTGTAAAGTGCAATGTGTCAGGCTATGGCATATTGCACTTTCTTTATTTTACTGCATATCACCCGTAGGGCGGATGGCGGCCGGGCGCGTCACCGCGCGTCGGATATAGGTTTAATTGGCTTAATCTGAATGATTTTGTATGATGGAAACAGGTAAACGTATTCTTGTAGTGGAGGATGAAGAGACATTGTGTGACACACTCGGATTCAATCTTGAGACCGAGGGATACATCGTGGACACGGTTTACAGTGCCGAAGAGGCGTTGACGCACAATCTGTCCGACTACGATTTGATTTTGCTGGACATAATGATGGGTGAAATTTCCGGAATCCAGCTTGCCAGAATCATAAAGTCGAATCCGGCCACGGCATCAGTGCCGATCATATTCTGTACGGCAAAGGATTCGGAGGAGGATATGATACATGGACTGGATCTCGGAGCCGATGACTACATTACGAAGCCCTATTCGCTTAATGCCATGATGGCGAGGATCAGAACTGTGCTGAGGCGTTCGGCATCAGCCGCCAGTCAGCCTGTTGAGGCTCACGACGAGGTTTCGTACGAAGGGCTTGTGCTTTCGTCCAGAACCCGCACATGCATGGTCGACGGGAAGTATGTGAAAATGCCCAGGAAAGAGTTCGAGATTTTGTTTAAATTGCTTTCGAACAGAGGCAGGGTGTATTCCAGGACTGAATTGCTCAGTGAAATATGGCCTGATGAGGTTGTGGTGCTTGACCGCGTGGTAGATGTCAATGTCACCAGGATACGCCAGAAGATAGGCGTGTACGGGAAAAATATAGTTACCCGCTCGGGCTACGGCTATGGATTTATTGAATAGAATCACATATCCCAAGCGCCTGTTTTTGTGGCTGCTTGGCTATTCGGTGCTGCTTGTGGGATGTTTTGTGGCATTTCAATACGGGCGGGAAAAGGAATTCAAGGCCGAGGAACTGAATGCGCGGCTTCAACTCATAAATACATACATCCTGAAGGAACTTGAGGACGGGCATGATGTGCCTGAAATAAATCTTGCCGAGTTTGTGCCTTCGGGTGAGCTTCGTGTGAGTGTCATAACCGATGGCGGTGATGTGATATACGATAATTCCATTGACTCCCTGCCCAACATCAATCACCTTGACCGTAAGGAGATACGGCAGGCAATGCTGTATAAATCCGGTTATACCGTGCGCCGGCACAGCCAGAGCACGGGCAACGATTACTTTTATTCGGCCACCCGAGGCGACGGCGGTTACATTGTCAGAACCGCCTTACCCTACTCCGTATCGCTGGTGGCATTGCTGAAGGCCGACTACCGGTTTTTATGGGTCATGGGACTCATTTCAATTGCCATGTGTATCTGCGGCTTTTTCGCCACAAGGCGTATCGGCAGGCATCTCATGCGTCTTAACCTGTTTGCCGAGAATATGGAGAAAGGAACGCCTATTTCGGATATCGAGCCATTCCCTGACGACGAGTTCGGGGCAATCTCCAATCATATTGTGCGCCTGTATGCCAAGCTGCAGCAGGCATATGCCGACAGGGACAGCGAGCACCGCATGGCATTGCATGAGCAGTTTGAGAAAGAGCGGATAAAGAAACAGCTCACCAACAATATAAATCATGAACTGAAAACGCCTGTGGCGTCAATCAGAATCTGTGTCGAGACAATGTTGTCGCAAAAAAATCTCAGCCAGGATAAATCCGAACTGTTTTTGCGCCGTTGCCTGATGAACACCGAGCGGTTGCAGCGCCTGCTCACCGATGTGTCGCTGATCACGCGCATGGACGACGGATGCTCCTCCATCGAAAAGGTGCCGTTGAGCCTTGCCGAAATCATAGCCGGCGTGGTGGAGGAGAAGCAGATGCTTGCAGAAGCGAAAGGGATGGTGATAGAAAACCATGTAGCGGGCAAATTGCAGATGACAGGCAATCCATCGCTGCTTGAGGCAGTTTTCAACAATCTGGCGGATAATGCCATCGCATACAGCGGCGGCAGTGTGATAAGCATCGCGGTGCTACACGAGGACAGTTCGAGAATCGTCCTGTCGTTTTCGGACAACGGTACCGGGGTGCCGTCCGAACATTTGCCGAGGCTGTTCGAGCGGTTCTACCGCATTGACAAGGGGAGAAGCCGTGCGGCCGGTGGCACCGGCCTGGGGCTGGCTATAGTGAAAAATGCTGTGATGCTGCATGGCGGGGTTGTGGTGGCGGAAAACCAGCGCAGCGGGGGGCTGCTGTTCCGGATAACTCTTTTAAAGCAGCCCTGAGAAACCTCGGCAACCGCCTCTGGCGCCCGGCAGGTGCGTGGCATAGGCAGCACAGCGGAACATTAATAAAAGGTTAAGATTTTTGAAACATTTTTGAAATGTTTTATCGGTTACTTTGTTACAGTAAATGTACAAGTAATTGATTGAACAATGGAGTTACTGTTTCTTTGTATTGTGATTTTCCTTTTTCTGCTGGCAGTGTTCGACTTGTCGGTAGGAGTAAGCA
>DBFWRP010000271.1:0-5995 GCA_048222005.1 Muribaculaceae bacterium
GCTAACACATGAACCATGAAAATAAAGGAGGGATTCAGCGGCGAGCGGTCGATAATTCTGCCTAAGGCCATTCTGGCCACCGTGGAGGCAGATCCGCTGGCGTCGTTGCTGTATATCACAGACATAGGTTATTATCCCAAGGCCGAACATCATTACCGGTGCCGCACCGAGCCGATCGAGCAATATGTATATATATATTGTGTTGACGGCAAAGGATGGTA
Organism: Muribaculaceae bacterium; assembly: GCA_048222005.1. Classification (GTDB taxonomy): domain Bacteria; phylum Bacteroidota; class Bacteroidia; order Bacteroidales; family Muribaculaceae; genus UBA7173. Next base: position 222 of record DBFWRP010000271.1, read on the forward strand.
TGAGGTAGAGGGTAAGCGCAGGGAGGTGAATGCTAACCAGTATTTTATCCTGCCGGCTGGTGTGTCGCATGCATACGGTGCCGACAGCGCTGAGCCGTGGACAATCTACTGGATTCATTTCCGTGGCACATTGGCGCGGCATTATGCCGCAGGGTGCATTGATCCGCAGGACGTGGCTCCGTCGGCCAATTCGCGCATAAGCGACCGCATCGCCATGTTCGAGGAGATTTACAGATCGCTGGCTGCGTCGTTCACCATCGAGAGCATCCGCTATGCCATGGCTTCGTTCCAGCATTATCTTGCCTCGTTGCGTTATCTGCAGCAGTACCGCACGGCCACGGGCGGCCGCCGCACCCCCGACGGGGGGATAATAGAGGCGGCAATCCATTTCTTCAATGAAAACATCGAGCGGCATCTGACGCTTGCCGAAGTGGCCGATTACGTGGGATTCTCGCCTTCGCATATGTCGTCGGTATTCAGGCAGCGCACGGGCCACAGTCCGCTCAACTACTTCAACATTCTGAAAATACGCCGTGCATGCGAGATGCTCGACAATACCGACATGAAACTCAATCAGATAAGTTTCAAACTGGGCATCGACGATCCGTATTATTTCTCCCGTCTCTTCTCCAAACTCATGGGTGTCAGCCCAAAGGCCTACCGCTCGCATCCAAAGGCCTGACCGTGCATTGGCGTTACCCGGAAAATGTGGGAAACAGTCTGACCGAACGTTAAAAATATAATCCTTAAATAAACTATGCAAAAAAACAGAACCAATCGGACCGTCCGGTCTGTGGCCGCTTCGCTGACCGGCACGGTGGCCTTGTGCTGTGCACTTCATGCGAGTGCATGGGACGAGAATATCGTGATTTCCACGCCAAACAACTCGCTTGTCCTTTCAGGCAATTATGGCGAGGCTCCGCGTTTTTCATACTATGGCGACGCCATAGGGGAGAGAGATGTGGATGCGTTGCACGACATCCATGCCGGCATGAACCGCCCGGCATACCCCTCGTTCGGCGACGAGTTCAACACCTTGACCTCTCTGCAGCTGGTGCACCCCGACGGTAATCCCACCACTTATCTTGCTTTTGAAAAGGTGGACCGTACCGAAACTCCGCGTGGCGTGCTCACCACACTGACTTTGAAGGACCGCCATTATCCTGCCACGGTTAAACTCAATTATCTTGCTGTGGATAAGACCGATGTGATAGAGATGTGGACACTGCTGACGAACAACGGAAAGAAGAATATGACGGTGCGGCGTCTGGATTCGGGGTTCCTGCCCGTCCGCCGAGGCGATGTGTGGGTGTCGCACCAGCATGGTGCCTGGGCCGCCGAGGCGCAGCTCACAAGCGAACCGCTTACGCGCGGCGTGAAGACCATCAAAAATCTTGACGGCGCCCGCAACGGGCACTATGACCGTGCCGAGGTGATGCTCTCGCTCGATGGAGAACCTCGTGAAAATCATGGCGCCACCATCGGGGCCGCCTTGTGCTGGAGCGGCAATTATGAAATACGCATAGACACCGACAACCAGTTCTGCCACAATCTGATGGCCGGCATGAGCGCGGAAATGGCGCAGTACAGTCTCGCGCCCGGACAGACGCTCGAATCGCCCAGACTGGCCATTACCTTCAGCCCCGAGGGGATGAGCGGTGTGAGCCGCAACTTCCACCGTTGGGCGCGCCGTGGTGCGGTGCACGGCGGCGACAAACCCCGTGACATACTCCTCAACAGCTGGGAGGGGGTGTATCTCAATGTGAATGAGGAGAAGATGAAGGAGATGATGCGCGATTTCGCCGATCTCGGCGGCGAACTGTTTGTGATGGACGACGGATGGTTCGGCGACAAATATCCCCGCACCTACGACAACTCGTCGCTCGGCGACTGGGTGGTGGACCGGCAGAAACTTCCCAACGGTGTGGAAGCCCTGATAAAAGCCGCTAAGGAGAACGGCCTGAAATTCGGCATATGGATCGAGCCCGAGAGCGCCAACACCATAAGCGAGCTTTATGACAAGCATCCCGACTGGGTTATGCAGGTGAAAAACCGCGAATTGCGTAAGGGGCGCGGAGGCACGCAGGTGCTGCTCGACATGTCGAATCCGGCGGTACAGGATTTTGTGTTCGGTGTGGTGGATGACCTCCTTACCAGGTATCCTGAAATAGCCTACATAAAATGGGATGCCAATGTGGAGGCAATGAACTACGGGTCGACATACCTCCCTGCCGACAAGCAGCTGGAGATAAACATGGCATATCACCGCGGACTGGAAACGACACTGCAGCGGATAAGGGAGAAATATCCCGATGTTGTTCTGCAGGCCTGCGGCGGGGGTGGCGGCCGTGTGGACTACGGGGTGATGCCCTACTTCGATGAAATATGGGTAAGCGACAATACCGATGCCCTTCAGCGCATCTACATGCAGTGGGGCACATCGATGTTCTATCCGTCGATGGTCATGGCGCAGCATGTCAGTGCATCGCCCAATCATCAGACAGGAAGGACCACACCCTTGAAATTCAGGTTTGACGTGGCCATGACCGGACGCCTGGGGATGGAGATGCTCCCGTCCGATATGACCGAAGCTGAGAAGAATTTCGCAAAAAAGGCTATCGCCGACTATAAGGTGATACGTCCCACAGTGCAGATGGGCGATCTTTACCGTCTCATCTCGCCCTACGACCGCAAAGGCGTGGCCTCGCTCATGTATGTTTCGCCTGAAAAGGACCGGGCGGTGTTCTTTGCCTACAAGCTCGAGCATTTCCGGGACCAGGCCATCCCCCGGTTCACAATGAAAGGGCTTGACAAGGACCGCACCTACCGTTTCCGCGAGCTGAATGTACCCGCAGGTGAGACTCCTTCTCACCTCGACGGCAAGAAGGCTACCGGCGCAATGCTGATGAACACCGGCTTCGAACTCCCCCTCGACGGCGAGTACGCCAGCCGCGTCTACGAGCTGGTGGCCGAGTGACCGGCATACAGGCAATAATAAAACCAGCGGCAGCCTCCGGAATTTCCGGGGCTGCCGCTGGCTTTGAGTTGTCTTACCTGGATTCGAACCAAGACAGGCAGAACCAAAAACTGCAGTGCTACCATTACACCATAAGACAATCCTGTGTGCCCAAGTCACGACGGGGCGTGACCTAAAGCGTTGCAAATTTAGAGAAAAAAATCGGCGTCCGCAATAGCGGATGCCGATTTTTTAGAAGGTTAATATCTATTCTACAATTCAGCCAGGAAAACTGTGGAGAACGTTGTATAAAGCGCTTCAATGTATGGGCCCATCTGACAGTGATGCTCTATGCCGTGATAATGCGGTTCGATTCACTGCGCGAGATAACAGCCTCGCTGCTTGCTGAAGCCCGCAAGCAGTCACATCTATCTTAGAATAAATTTAGCAGGAAGCGAAGCGCCTGCGCTTGTAAATACCTTTGCGATATAGAACCCTGCCGGAGCATCAAGAGTGGCGGTATTGGATGATATCATTGTAGCCATGATGTTACGTCCGTCAAGCCCGGTAACCTCTATTCTGACAATATCATTGCCACAACCTGAGATTTTTATATCGCGGTCACCGCATTGTGTGACGTTTATAACTGACATTTGCGCAGAATCCATTCCGATATCATCGATTGAGGCGAGCGTATTGTCTACGTATCTGTTCATCCAGTCATAATATTCATGCAGTCGCCGGGTGTAGGCAGATTGCAGAAAGTCTATGGAGAACGTTTCCCATTTCCATATTTCATCATAGTTGCGCTGATAAGCCTTCTCTATGTGTGATATGAATGTAGCGATGTATTCATCCATTCCGTCGAGCAATCCGGGCGAAAGAGTTTTCCATAGATTACACGTGTATTCTCTGAAATAAGGGAATTTAAGCAGTTCCTCAATCCAGGTGAAACGTATGTCGGCGAAATATTGACGGCGTCGCTCAAAAATGGTGTACTGCCTGTTTGCATCGTCGAATGTCCAACCGGAATCCCACATAGGCCCGAATATCCATTTCCCTTCGAGATCCTTGTAAAAATAGGTGCTACCGATAAATGCATCAAGATTGTCGGTAAGTTCCTGAACAAGATAATAACGTGCCAACGACTCGATGTCAAGCAGTTCAGCCCACGAATTGTCAGTCTTATCAGTGGTGTAAATACGTTCTGTTATAGTCTTGAGTTCATTTTCAAGCCAATTGTACTGAAGCTCCGAAAGGTCTTCTGGGCTATGATATGTGAACCGTACTGTGAACGGCGTACCCTCAGAATCCTGCTCTAACTGTATCTGACATGGATCATCATAGTTGTCGATTTCTATGAGCCATCCGCCTGCCACGGTTTCCGAATCATTGTTCTGGTCAGGTTGTTCATAAATATTTACTCGCTGCGGCTCAATACGCACTGTTTCCGTAAGGTAGTAAAGTCCTATATTATGGTCGTTCAGCACAACCTCAACAGGGATTTCCGTGGGAGTCCAGCCGAGCCCCATCCGTCGGGCAAGTTCGAAGCTGACACACTCAATCAAAGCTTCTTGACCGGGATAATGATTAAGCAATGCCCAGTGTTTACTTTTTGACAATCCGAAAAGAGCGGTTTTCTTGTCGAGTTTCAATTTGTACGGTTTTTTGTCATACTCCCAGGTCGAATTGCCTCTACCTCGGATGCCGAGAGCAAAAGGTTCCTCCCTGGAGCCGACAGGTTCATATCCATTGATACCGTTTGTCTCAATCCAATAAGTGGCGTCTATGTAGGTGGTCTTTTGGTCGATTACTGTGTTGTCGACTGTATTGATATACATTACAGGGAGTGTGCCGGTAACAGGCACTGTTAAAGAACCAGGATGAGGATCAACAACCGCATCTTCGGCACTCGTAGAAAATAAGCAAGCCAAACTGCAACACACGCCAACAAAAAATACTCGTTTCATTATCTAATATTCAAAAGGTTTACTATCTGTTGCAAGATAGGAAATTTTGCACTCACCCATGCAATTTCCCGTCTTAAAAAACACAAAAAGAAGGCATAATCGTAAGTGCTCTGATATCCTTTTTACGGAGCAAACCGAAGTATCAGCGCATAAAATACAACATCTCGCCAGAAATTCCACTTACCAACTTGAAGAATATGCCTTCGGCTCAATTTCACTAAGTTAAGGAAATCATCAGCGGATTCAGCACATTCCTCAAAAATAATCAGGAAAGACTAACGATTTCTAATATCTTACACTCTTGTGAGAAATTCTATTCTACGGTATGATTATTTGCGTTGAGAAGCCACCGGAGAGGGTTACGACATATATTCCGGCGGGAAGGTTCAGTGTGTTGCTACCGGCCGAGAGTGGGGCTTTGCTTACAAGATGTCCCGCGAGGTCAAATACCTGCATGGTCTGAGACTCGGTGACAGTGATAATGAGTTGTCCTGAAGTAGTTGAGATCTGGGGCGCACTGACTTCATCCTGGTCAATGTCATTGACAGCAGATGTTTCGCCAAACTCATAGATGTAGGAAAATTTCTCCCACTCCGGCGCATTGCGGTAAACATCCCTGCATCCTACCGGTACGTAAAGATTGACGCGGTCGTAACTGCTTGACACCCCAAGAATTGTGCCTAAAACCTCCGGCGGAGTTGTGGCGTCAACTTCCAATGTCGTCCATTTATACCGGGAGGAAATTTGGTCAAATAGGGCGCTTCCGTCAGCGTCTATTACTTCCCTGTCGGCAAAGTGAACGAAATGTGGCATAAATTCCAGGCTGCCTATTTCGCAATCGGAATTAA
>DBFWRP010000272.1:0-8921 GCA_048222005.1 Muribaculaceae bacterium
ATTCTATTTTTTACTGATATGCTTTTTGCAAATGTAGTGAATATTCCTTTTTGTTGCATCGGCAAAAGCTGTTTATTTCTTTTTTTTCTTGGAAACCGCAGTTTTTTCCGGTGGGAATTTCGCTACGAGCTTCATCAACCGCAGTATCTGTCCCTGTCTTTTCAGGATGTAGCTCGAAGGGTGTGCGGAGTCAAAGCGTATGGGGTTGGGCAATGTTGCGGCAATCAGTGCGCATTGGCCGGCAGAGAGTTTGGCGGCAGTGGTATGGAACTTGTAACGGGCGGCTGCCTGTGCCCCGTAGATGCCTTTGCCCATTTCAATGGAGTTGAGGTAGACCGTCATTATCCGTTCTTTAGACCAGAAGAGTTCTATCATCCATGTGAAGTAGACTTCGAATCCCTTGCGGAGCCATGAGGATTGCGGCCACAGGAACACGTTCTTTGCCGTCTGCTGGCTGATGGTGCTTGCTCCGCGTTTCCGCTTGCGCTTTTCGTTCTCTTTCATGGCTTTCTGTATTTCGATGAAGTCGAAGCCGTTGTGGGTGGCAAAGCGATTGTCCTCGGATGCGATGACGGCCATAGGCAGGTGGGGAGAAATCCTGTCGAACGGCACCCACTCGTGATGCCATGCGGGACTTTCTCCTTTAAAAACCTGTTGCACGCTTCTGATAACCATCAACGGCGTGACGTACACCGGCACAAAACGATAAACCACTACCATTACAGTAGTGGATACAAAGAAGAAGAGCAACAGATTGCGGATTATCCGCAAGGGGTTGGAAAACTTCATGGGAGAAGGATGATTACGATTGTCCGGCTTCAGCGTTCTTAATCATCTGTTCGCTGGCATACATAAAGATTACCACCCTGCGGTTCTGGCTGGCAGAGAGGCTCTCATCATACTCATTGTATCCCACGCCTTCCACTTGCTTGAATTGTGAGGGAGACACGCCACAGTCCTGCAAATAGTTTTCTACGGCATAAGCGCGATTTTTGGAAACCTTCATATTGGCTTCATACGTGCCTACTTTGTCCGTATGTCCGATGATGGCGATGTCCGTAGTAGTATCCTCTTTCAGAATCTTGGCCAAGTCGCGCAGGGATGCCTTCGCGTCGTTGCTCAGCGTTGAGGAGTTGAAAGCAAACAAGATACCGGAGTCGAACGTCACCTTTACGGCATCCAGGTTGTTGGCGTCTTTCACCACTTCCACCTGTGCGCCTTCAATCTTGGCGGCTTCGGCAGCTTTTTTGTCCATTTTGTGGCCGATTGCCACACCGGCACCCGTACCAACGGCTGCGCCCACTGCCGCACCGATAGCCGCGCCTTTGCCCTTGCCGAACAAGCCGCCGATTATGGCTCCTGCCGCTGCGCCCGAACCGCCGCCAATGATTCCGCCTTTGGTTGTGTTGTTCATGGTTCCGCAACTACCCAATAGTATAGTGCCGCTCAGCAAAAATGCTGTAAATTTCATCTTTTTCATACCTTTTATTTTTTAGTTGGTTCAAATTTTACTAATGCAAATTTATGTATATATTACATTTGTTGGCATCAAAAAGTTTACTGTTGCAGTTTTTTTAGAGAATTTTCTTTTTAATAAAGATAAACCATCCTGTCAGAATCAGCCCCTTGGCGATGGTGGTGCTGCTCACTGCCCACCAAATGGCGTCCACTCCCAAACCCATTTCTACCAGTAGCAGGGCCACCGGAATGCGCATGTAGTTGCATCCGATGCTGACAACGGCCGGCGGTACGGTGCGTCCTATGCCGTAGAATACGCCCTGCATGGTGATTTCCAGCATCATGAACAACTGTGAGTAGCCGTCGATGCGCAGGAAATTGCCGCCAGTGCGGTAGGCTGCTTCTTCGGGCACGAAAATGGAGAATACCTCGCTGCCGTAGAAGATGAACAGCAGCGAGCAGAGCGTGCCGAACACTCCTGTCATCCAGAGCGTCGTTTTCCATGCCTGCCACACGCGCGTTTTCTGTCCGGCGGCATAATTCTGTGCGATGAAGGCGCTGAGCCCCGTAGAGAACCCCTGTGAGGTATTCCAGGTGATAGCTTCTATTTGTCCGCCGGTGGTGAATGCCATGAGTCCGATGTGCCCGCCTTGCTCGGCTGCAGTGCGCGAGAGGAACATGTTGACGAAGGCAAACAGTGTGTTCAGCGTGGCAACGGGCAGTCCCAGTTTGAAGATGCGTCTGCTGTACTTCCTCTTGAGCCGGACGAAAAACGGAAATCCTCCGAGCAAGTCGTCCTTTCGCCGGAGCTTATAGACAAAGATGAGGAAGACGGCAGCTTCGGACAGCCACGTGGCAAGCGCTGCCCCTACGGTTCCCCAGCCGAACCCGAAGATGAAGAGAGGGTCGAGCAGGATATTCATCACAAGTCCCGTACCGCTGATGTAGAACGGTGTCTTGCTGCGTCCCGAAGCGTTGTAGATGCCCGTAAAGGCAGCCGAGAGAAAGACGAAGGGCAATGCTGTCGAGACAATGCGCAGGTAGGTGACGGCGTTGTCGGTGATATGTGCTTCCAGTTCGAAAAGGCTCATAATGGGCCGGGCGAAAACAAACAGCAGTCCGCCCCAGCAAATGGCGATGAGCAATGCGATGCTGATGTTGTGCGAGGCAAACGCACGCGCGTCGTCCCGGTTCTGCGCCCCGATGGACTGTGCCACACTGACTTCCGACCCCACCTTGTTCAGCAGAGCGATAGAGCCTGACATCCACGTGAGGATGCCCACCGCGCCCACTGCCGCCACCGCTTCGCTGCCCAGACGGCCCACCCATGCCATATCCGTCAGGCTGTATGCCATTTGGATGAAGGAGGTGGCCATAATGGGCATTGCCAAGCTGAACAGTTGGCGGTTGATGGGTCCTTGTGTGAGATTTTTGGCTCCGAGCACGATATTGAAAAAGAATTATAAGAAACTTACTAAAAAAGGTTTTTAGAAACAGGCTTTCGGGCGCGTCGTTACTTATAGTTCAGGAAGCTTTCCTGCACCAGTTTTCCCGCTTGCCATACGGCGCGTATGTTCAGTTCCTTGTCCATAATCAGGATGTCGGCGTCTTTGTCCTTTTGCAGGGAGCCTTTGCGGTCGTACACTCCCATGATGCGTGCCGGAGTTTCGGAAGCCATTCGCAGTGCGTCTCCCAGCGGGATTCCGGCCTGTGTCATGGTGCGCACCAGCACGTCCATTGTGGCGATGCTGCCTGCCAGTGAGGAACGGTCGGCGAGTTTGCATACGCCGTCCTCGATGATGTAGCGGGGGTTGCTGGTTTCCTTGCCTTCGGTTGCGGCACAGGAGAGGGCGTCCGTTACGAGGCAGGTGTGCTCCACGCCTTTCAGTTTGTAGGCCAGTTTCAAGATGGTGGAAGGCAGGTGGATGCCGTCGGCTATGAGTTCGATGGTCATGCCGTCGGTCAGGTAGACGCTTTCCACTGTGCCCTCGTATTTGTATTCGCGGCGTTTGTGGAAGCCCGGCATGGCGTTGTAGAAGTGGGCGGCATGGGTGAATCCGGCTTTGTAGGCGGCGCAGATGTCGTCATACTCGGCTTCGGTGTGGGATATGGCTGCCAGTATGCCTTTTTCGCGCAGGTAGCCGGCAAACTCCAATGCTCCCGGCAGTTCGGGAGAGGCGTCCCAGCGGCGGATGCAGCGGGTGTTTTCCACAAGTTCCCTGTATTCTTGTTCGTCAATCTCTTTCACCTGTCCGGCAAACTGCTCGCCGGCCATTTTCCTGCTGAGGTAAGGGCCTTCGATATGCAGCCCGAGTATGGGGCTGTCCGGTTCTTCCATGAGCCGTTCGCACACATGGGCGGCTTGGTGGAGCTTGCTGAAGGGGGAGGAGGAGATGGTGGGGTAGAAGCTTGTGGCGCCATGCTTGAGGTGTGCCTGCACGATGCTGCGGAATGCTTCCTCGGTACATTCGTTGAAGTCGTGCCCGCTGCCGCCATGGGCGTGCATACACACGAAACCGGGCACTATGTACATGCCTTTGGCATCAATGAGACGTGCACCGATCAGTGCGAGGTCACAGTTGGTCACTTCAAGAATCTTTCCGTCACGTATCAGGACAGAACCTTCATTCAGCCAGCCCTGCGGGGTGAATATGCGCCCGTTTATAATTTGAGTAAGCATTTTTAGGTTTTAAGTTTATCGGATGCCAAAATTAAGTATTATAAATCAGAATTCCTACATCCGGGGTTTTAAATGGCTTATCCGGTGTTTTAAATCGCCGGCCTTCCCTTCCGCCTCCGGCGGTGGCGTTGCTTCTGCCGGTACTTGCGTATCTTGCCGTATACCAGCCAAACGAACAGTGCTCCGAATACGGAGAATATCAGCAGTACGATGCCGGTGTTGAGGTTGTCGCCTTTCACGCGGCTCCACATTTCGAGAACCAGTTCGGTGCGGTCGCCGAAGTCGCGTATCATGGCGCAGCGTTCCACGATTTTCCTGTCGGGATATTGTACGGGATTGATTTGCAGGCTGTCCGCGCCCATGCCTTCACCGAAGAAGTAGCTGAGGTCGGAGCGTGTTTCTATGGAAGTATCCCGTTTGGCTTCCATGATTTCGGGGGTGGCAACGGCGCTGACGTAGCCTATGGCGTCCATATTGCGCAAGGCGATTTCGGGCTGGCAGAGGTAGTTGATGAAGTAGCTGGCTGCCTTGGGATTCCGGGCGTATTTGGAGATTACCCAGCCGTCGTACCAGATGTTGCTGCCCTCGCGCGGCACTTCGTATGCAAGGTCTACGCCTACGGCCTCGGCTTCGTCAATTGCCCATACGGCGTCGCCGCTCCAGGTGAGGTTGAGCCATGTTTTGTTCTTGGTCATCATCTCCTTGCCGAAATCGGCCTCCCAACCGGAAATGTTGGGTTTCAGGGCTTTCAGGTACTTTTCGGCAAGGGCTATGGCTTCGGGGGAGTTGTCGTTCATGAGTTGTTCCACCGTAACGGTGCTGTCGGCAAGCTGGCGGGCGTGGGCGTAGATGATGGCGGTTCCGTAGGCGTCGCGGTAGCTGTCTTTCATCAGGAGCTTGCCTTTGTTCTTGGAGTTCCACAGGCAGTGCCAACTGCCGGCTTCGTCGGGGGTGATGAAGCTGCGGTTGTAGAGTATGCCGGCTGTGCCCCACATATAGGGTACGGCATAGTCTGTGGTGGTGCGTCCCGGCTGACTGGTCTTGTTCAGTTCCCGGCGGATGTAGGGGGAAATGTTGGGCAGATAGTCCGGGGTCTTGCCGAAGTTGCGGTCGATGGGCAGGAGAAGGTCTTTCTTCAGCATGCGTTCGATGATGTACTCCGAGGGGCATACCACGTCGAAGTCTTCGTGCCCGCGTTCTATCTTGGTGAGCATGATTTCGTTGATGTCGAACACTTGGTAGACAAGGCGGATGTCCTCGCCTGTCTGCTGTTTGTACCAGTCGGGGAATTCGGCAAGCACGTCTTCGTCGATGTAGTCCGCCCAGTTGTAGATTTTCAGTACGTGGCTGCGCTCTTCGCCTGAACCTTTGCACGAAACGGCGGCAAGGGCAAGGCAGAGGAGAAGGAGTATACCTGTCAGTCTTTTCATTTTTTTGTTCGGTAAGTTTATTTTGACTATACTTTCAGTTTTCAACTCTTCTGTGCACGTTCCGCGCGTTTGTTGATGACGATCAGTAGCACCAGCACCGTAATGAATATTATGGTGGAGAGGGGGCGCAGCTCCGGTGTCAGTCCGCCTTTGCGGGCATCGGCGTAGATGTAGGTGGAGAGCGTTTCCAGTCCTTCGTTCCCGATGGTGAATATGGTTACTGCGAAGTCGTCGATGGAGAGTGTAAAGGCAAGGATGAACCCGCTTATCATGCCCGGAAATATCTCCGGAAGGATGACCTTGCGCAATGCCTGGAACGGGGTTGCGCCGAGGTCGAGGGCGGCTTCGTACACGTTTTGGTTCATCTTTTTCAGACGGGGCATCACGCTCAGCACTACGTAGGGGGTGCAGAACGTGATGTGCGCCAGTACCACCGTTGTGAATCCCTGCGATATGCCGAAGCTGACGAACAGCAGGAACAGCGACACACCCGTAATGATGTCGGCGTTCATCATCGGAATGGCGTTGGCAAAGTTCATCACCTGACGTGTGCGTGTGCGCAGGTTGAAGATGCCGATAGCCGCAATGCTGCCCAGTGCCGTCGATGCGGTGGCTGCCAGCATGGCAATGGCAAAGGTGTTCCAAATGGCATTCATCAGTGAGTGGTGCATGCCGCCCGTAAAGAGGGAGCTGTACAGCTTGGTGGAAAATCCCGTCCAGTTGCCCAGCACCTTGGCTTCGGTGAAGGAGAAGATCATAATGATAAGGATAGGCGAGTAGAGCAGCGCAAGCAGCAGCCACAGATAGCCTTTGGCAAGAATACGTGTCATCATATCACACCTCCGCTTTCATTGGATGCGCTGTCCTCCTCGTTCGTGAAGAGGATGGTGACGCCTATCAGCAGCAGCATGATGAGCGACAGGGCCGCACCGTAGTTCCACATTCCGTTGTATATGTTCTCCTGCACCGTTGTTCCGAAGAGCTTGATGTTGTTCATCGTCAGCAGTTCGGCAATGGCAAAGGTGCTTACCGTAGGCATGAACACCATGACGATGCCGCTCATGATGCCCGGCATGGAGAGGGGCAGGATCACTTTGCCGAATATCTGCAAGGGGGTGGCTCCGAGGTCTTGGGCAGCTTCTATGAGGCTGTGGTCCATTTTCTGCAATGTATTGTAGATGGGGTATATCATGAACGGCAGGAAGTTGTACACCATGCCGAACAGGAGTGCGCCTTCGCCCAGCGGCAGGTTCAGGAAGTCGAACAGTGCCACTGTGGCAAGCGTGCGTATCAGTATGTTCACCCACATGGGCAGGATGAACAGCACCACCATGGTCTGCGAGGTGTTGAACTGCTTCTGACTGAGGATATAGGCAGCCGGATAGCCCAGCAGCAGGCACGCCAGCGTGGTGATGATGGCTATGCCGATGGAGTAGATGAAGGTGTTCATCGCTTCGGGGTGCATCATAAACTTGCGGAAGTTGGCAAGGGTGAATGCTCCCTCGGCATCTGTAAAGGCATACAACACAATCAGTAGCAACGGCACTATCACAAATATCAGCAGGAACAGTGCGTAGGGTAGTGTCCAGTTACGCCGCCGCATGAAGAAACTTTTCATTGGCAAATTGTTTTGAGTGGTTAGTGGTTAGTGATTCGTATATTCTCCGGTGCTATTCGTATTCCCACTCTGTCGCCGTCGTCCCATACGTCGTTGGTGTCTACGAAGATGTCCTCGTCCCAGTCGGTGAACACAGTCAGATGATAGTGGTTGCCTTTGTAGAGGATGAATTTCACTTCGCCTGTCAGTCGTCCGTCCTCTTCGTTGTCCTCAAGGATGATGTTCTGGAAGTCCACTTCCACCTTTACGGGTGTTTCCGGACGGATGTCGTGCACCGGACTGCACTCAAAGCTGCATCCCAGGAATTCCACATGGGTTTCGTCCAGAAGTTTGCCTTCGAAGGTGTTGCAGGTGCGTTCTTTCTTCATCACGTGGATGTCGAAGGGCTTCACCAGCAAGCCCACCTCGCGACCGGCTTCGAAGCAGTGGTAGTCCTGCACCATCAACTCATAGCCTTCGCGGGTCTGCACCAGCATCTCGTAGTGCACGCCTTTGAAGATGGAGCTTGTTACGGTTCCCGTCAGTTGTGCCGCATCCGAGGGATCGAAGATGTAGATGTCTTCCGGACGGATCACGACGTCCACCTGTGCCTGTTCGCCGAAACCGGTGTCCACGCAGTCGAATTCATGTCCGCAGAAGCTGACGAGCTGGTCGTGCACCATGACGCCGTTCAGGATGTTGCTTTCTCCTATGAAGTCGGCCACAAAGGAGTTGATAGGTTCGTTGTAGATGTCTATCGGGGTGCCTGTCTGCTGTATCTTACCCTCGCTCATGACGACAATCGTGTCGCTCAGCGTGAGCGCTTCTTCCTGGTCGTGGGTGACGTATACGAAAGTGATGCCCAGCTTCTGATGCATCTCTTTCAGTTCCATTTGCATGTCCTTGCGCATTTTCAGGTCGAGGGCGGCAAGAGGCTCGTCGAGGAGCAGCACTTCGGGTTCGTTGACGATGGCGCGGGCTATGGCCACACGCTGCTGCTGTCCGCCGGAGAGGGAGTCCACGTCGCGGTCTTCATAGTCGGTCATGCCCACCATGCGGAGCGCCTGTTTCACCTTCTTTTCGATGGCGGCGGCGGGGAGCTTCTTCAGTTTGAGGCCGAAGGCAATGTTGTTGAATACGTTGAGGTGCGGGAACAGGGCATACTTCTGGAACACTGTGTTCACCGGACGGCGGTGGGGAGGGGTCTGCGTGATGTCTTTCCCTGCAATGGTAATCACTCCTTCCGAGGCGGTCTGGAAACCTGCAATCAGACGCAGCAACGTCGTCTTTCCGCAACCGGACGGTCCCAATATCGTTACAAACTCGCCCTTACGGACAGACAAATTCACATCATTCAGTACGGCTTTATCTCCAAAGAATTTCGACACGTGCTCTACACCGATGATGCAATCGGACTTTTGCATAAGCGTTTCTTATCTTTATCCAAAACTAATTAAACAAATCTCTACCTGATATAGTCAGTCATCACAAAAAAAGTGGTGCAAAGGTACGTATATTTCTTGAAAACTTTAAGGGTTATGGAGGATAAGTTGCGAGTTATTTGTTGATGCTCGCAAATAAGTTATAACTTTGCACTTCGTAACATCTGATTATGAATTGCAGATGACGAATTGCTGATGATAAATTGTTGATGACGAATTGCTGATGACGAATTGCAGCAGCAGAAGAAGCAGCAGAAGCAGCAGCAGCAGCAGAAGAAGCAGCAGCAGCAGAAGAAGAAGAAGAAGAAGAAGAA
>DBFWRP010000273.1:0-3814 GCA_048222005.1 Muribaculaceae bacterium
CAAATTGTTGAATTCGACATCATCACAATCTATTGGAGCGAATTTTATAGGATAGCTCATAGAGTACCCAATCCCGGTCTTACCATACCCTGTTAGGAAAATATATTGTTTGGTTGTTCGATAAATTCCACATCCTCTTTGCGTTTTGGGTTCCTTCGTGATTCTCGGCTTTATCAACTTAACCTTTATCCAACCCAATATCTTTTGCCACTTCTTCATTTCAGCATTTTCCTATCGTTGTCGCCGCTTTCCAGCACGCTCATCTGATGAATAGCTATTTGGTTCAGCTTCACAAGCCGCTCACTCTGCGTCATTCCTTGCTCGATGAAAACCGCATTGAGGTTTTCCATATTAGACAGGCAGATAAGTTCGTTGATAGTGGCGTAGTCGCGTATGTTCCCTTTGAGGTTGGGATTGGCTTCGCGCCATTGTTTTGCCGTTACACCAAACATCGCCACATTCAGCACATCGGCTTCGTTGGCGTAAATCATACTCACTTGTGCCGGAGTAACCTCTGCTGGGATAAGGTTCTGCTTTATCGCGTCGGTGTGTATGCGATAGTTGATTTTCGACAGCTCGCGCTTTGCCGACCAACCTAACAACCGCTGTTCCTCCGTCTTTAACCGCTGAAATTCCTCGATAAGATAAAGTTTGAACGGCACACTTATTGCCGAACCAAACTCAAAGGCTATATCCTTATGAGCATAGGTGCCTCCATAGCGACCTTTCTTCACTATTATTCCGATTGCATTTGTGCGCTCTATCCATTCCGATGCACTCAACACAAAGGACGGCAAACCTGCACTCATTCTAAAGTGGTCAAATTCGACCACTTTGAAATCAGGATTATGAATAACCTCCCAAGTACCAAGAAATTCAATAGTGTAGCGGTTTCGCAACCAGTTCTTGATTATATCGGCAGAACGGTTATCGCCCTCTTTGGCAGTTGCCATATCTGTGAGGGAGATATAATCCTGCTCCTCTAACGAGAGAACAGTGATAGGTGTATTTTGAACGATAATTTTAGACATTGTTTCAGATATGGCGTATATGCCAATACGCAAAGCTACACATTTCCGCTGACATACAGCGTATTCAGCTGGAATTTTATATCTCTGTTGCTCCTGATCTTTAAAGCATTAAGATAGAACGGTTATTGGGCTACTTGACAATCGCCATTATATAGTTAAGAGAGCGGTCAAGAGACCTTCACGCTGCTGCCTGGCGGTTTTTACGGCCGAAAAAGCGGCCGATGATTATCGAGATGGCACCATCGCCGGTGACATTGCATGCCGTTCCGAACGAATCCATGGCGATATAAAGTGCAATCATCAGCGCACAGTCGGCCTCGCTGAAGCCAAGCATCGACGAGAAGAGGCCAAGCGCAGCCATCACGGCGCCACCCGGTACGCCCGGTGCCGCAATGATGGTGATACCGAGCATGGCAATGAAGCCTGCGAACATGCCGAAATCATAAGGCATCCCGTGGGTCATCATCAACGCAAGCGCGCAGGCCACAAGTTTCAGAGTGCTTCCCGACATGTGCACGGTGGCACACAACGGCACTGTGAATCCGGCCACATCTTTGTCGACCCCCATGGCGATGGTACGCTCAAGCGTTACCGGGATGGTGGCGGCCGACGACTGGGTGCCAAGCGCCGTGAAATACGCAGGCATCATGCCCCACAGCAGTCTGAACGGGTTGCGGCTGCCGGTGGAGAACAATGAAGCAATGACATACTGGAACACGAGGATGAACACATGCAGCCCGAAAATCACCAGTATTATCTTCATGAAAGTGCTCAGAATGGATGCCACCTCACCGGTATAGGTCATGTTCAGAAAAATGCCGAAAATGTAGACCGGCAGCAGCGGGATAATCACATTCCGGATCACCATGTTAATAATCTGCCGCAACTCATCGAGCAGCGATTTGATGGTACCGGTGGTTAGGAACGCCGCACCCAGACCAATTATGAACGCCGACACAAGCGCCGACATCACACACAGCAGCGGAGGCATGCTTATTGTGAAATACGGCGCGACGGAAGGCGCCCCGGCTGCGGAAGCCACATACTCGGCCGGCTCAATCATCGACGGGAACAGCCACACGCCGGTGAAATAGGATATGATGCCGGCAAGCATAGTGAAAAAATAGGCCAGCATAACAGTGGCCACGAGCATCTTTCCGGCACGCACGCCTATGTCGGCAATGGCCGGTGCCACAAATCCCACAATGATCAGCGGGATGCAGAAGCCAAGGAACTCGCCGAATATCGCGTTGAACGTGGCCATTGTCCTGGCGGCCCATTCAGGGGCAATCCATCCCGCCCCTATTCCAAGGGCTATGGCAATCAGAATTTTAGGCAACAGCCCGAGTCTTGTTTTTCCTGAGGTTGATTGTGTTTCGGGCCTATGTGTGGCAGTCATGGTCAAGATTTAATTTAAAGGGGAAATGACAAAATTTACTTTTCACATTGCGGTGTGGCTGCTGGCAGCCGGGCAAAGTTAACAATTACGCCCCATTTCACCAACTCTGCCGCCACCCCATGCCCGGCAATATATTGAATTTTAACCACCCACATGGTGAACAGAAGCCATGCGTGCGTGTTATAATGATAAACGGCGATAATTTTAAGCATATTTAATCTTTTGCCGGGAGACTATTTTTAATTTTTATAGCATCGGGCACCGCTTATCTCCGATTCTGTTGTAAAACATTAAATTTCGCTAAACAATAACTATCTCGATATTTAAACCCCACACATAATACTCTGAAACATGAAAAAATTTTTGATCGCAATTGCAAGCCTGGGAATATGCTCAGCCATAGTCACATCATGCGACACGAAATCCAAACTGTCGGAATCCGTGCAGGGCACCTGGACAAGCAACCCAGAACGGGTTCTCGATTCCGGAGCCGCCACCGCCTCGATGGTGCGCGTGATGAGCTTCACCCGTGGCAACACACAAAACGAAGGCACCATCACACTTACAGCACTGATTACCGTTGACAACAGCATGCAGGCCAACGACTCGCTCGTGTCGCCCATAACAATCACGGCATCCGGCACAGCCACCATCACAGGCGCTTACCAGATTAAGGATGCCGACGATATTACTGTGAATCTCGACGCCACATCGCTCAGCATCGCCATTGACCCGGATGCAGTGCAACTCAACTACAACATAGCCACCGAAAATTCAGAACCAGTAATGGCCAAACTGAAACCGCATGCAACCGTGCTGGCCACGCAACAGATTAACCGCGCCGCGCAGAACGCATTTTTCGACCTCACGAAAATCGAGGATATACATATAAACAAAAACCTCATGAGCTGCGAGATCAACGACCGCGACCTGAACTTCACCCGCACCGCTCCTGCCGTGCAGAAGTAAGCCGGTCTCCCCACCTCACAAGACCACACTCCCATACCATCCCTCCGGAAAGCCCCGACTGCATTCCGGAGGGATGATTGTTTTTTACCTGATATTGCGGATCTGAATACTTTCTATCCATTAATTTTTCGTATCTTTGCATGTACCTACGGCAGGGAGAAGCATCCGTGCCGCAGGGCAGCCTTCTAGAACTCAAAAAAACATCAATAAACACGTTGAATATGGCAACTAAACCGTTTCACTATCAGGAAATGTTCCCCCTCGGGCCCGACACAACCGAGTATTACCACCTCACATCCGATTACGTAAGAACCGAAAA
Organism: Muribaculaceae bacterium; assembly: GCA_048222005.1. Classification (GTDB taxonomy): domain Bacteria; phylum Bacteroidota; class Bacteroidia; order Bacteroidales; family Muribaculaceae; genus UBA7173. Next base: position 3,719 of record DBFWRP010000273.1, read on the forward strand.
CTGGGGCGGCCATGAATTTCTGGTCGTTGACCCCGAGGCTCTCACAGTTTTAGCCCGTCAGGCCACACACGACAATTCGTTCATGCTGCGCCGCGA
>DBFWRP010000274.1:0-1396 GCA_048222005.1 Muribaculaceae bacterium
GTCATCGCCCGTGATTTCATCCTGCAAACCGGCAGCCATGTCGCCGACGGCGCGACGCTCACCCGTTGCCATGTAGGACAAGCTTCTTCCATCGGGCACGGATTTTCTGCCACAGACTCCTATTTCGGTTGCAACTGTCAGGCGGAGCAGGGTGAGGCATGCGCCATACTGGCCGGTCCCTATACGGTGACGCACCACAAGTCCACGCTGTTGATAGGCGGCATGTTCTCGTTCATGAACGCCGGTTCGGGCACCAACCAGAGCAACCACGCCTACAAGCTCGGCCCCCGGCACCACGGCGTGTTGGAACGGGGATGCAAAACGGCCTCGGGCAGCCATATCTCGTGGCCCGCGCATATCGGGGCGTTTTCGTTGGTCATGGGACATTGCGCCCCCGGCACCGACAGCAGCGAATGGCCATTCTCTTATCTCGTGGAGCAAGGCTCGTCCCATTACGTGATTCCCGGCATTACCCTGCGGGGAGTGGGGACGCTGCGCGACATCGGGAAATGGCCTGCACGCGACGGCCGCCCGCCCCAAGTGCCTCAAACGGACCGGGTCTCCTTCGAAGCGTTCTCCCCTTATACGATGGGGCGGGTGTTCCGGGCACGGATTACCTTGGAAGAACTAAGCGGACGCTTCGACGCAGACACCCAAGAAATCACATGGAACGGCCTGCGGCTCAAAGAGAAATCGGTGAAGCAAGGCATAGAATGGTACCGGCTGGCTTTAGACCGTTACTTGGGCGAACAACTGATCCGGCAATTAGAGACGCATGAGGGCATGCCCTCGGACGGGCTATGCGAAGCCCTACATCCCCGTGCGGCATGCAGCGACCGTTGGGGAGACATCGGCGGCATGCTGGCCCCTATAAGCGAAATCAATGACATTACCAGAATCATCGCCACCGGACAACTCGACCGCATAGAAAAATTGGGGGAACGGCTCCGGCTTATCCACGACCGGTATGACGACTTCGCCTGGGCTTGGACGTGGAACCTCTTGCACGAGATATACCCCGATGCCTATGACAAGGACTTTATCCCGTCGCTCTGCCTGCCCGTCATCCGGAAATGGGAAACCGCCGCCACGACACTCAACCGGCAGATCATAGCCGATGCCACAAAGGACATCTCGACAGGTTCCCTTGCCGGTTTCGGTATCGACGGCGGTGAGGAAACCGCCGTAGACGACGCGTTGGCCGTCCGGGGCACCGTACAACAATGCGGCATCATCCAAGAGTTGGAAAAGCAACAAACGGAAATCAAAGAAAAGGCCGGATACTGGCTGCATAAATTAACCCTTTAACCCCATACGACTATGAACAGACAGCAAAACCCTTCACCGGAAAACCGTACTTCACGTGTAATGACAGCGTGGCCGGACGCCCTGAAAC
>DBFWRP010000275.1:0-1393 GCA_048222005.1 Muribaculaceae bacterium
GTATAAGGGCTTCAGCCAATTCATTAAGCAAAGATACAACTTTTTTTGCAAAAATTTTTCTCCCGAAACATTTGGGTATATAAAAAAAATACTCTAACTTTGCACTCGCAAACAAGGCGGGATAGCTCAGTTGGTTAGAGCGTCGGATTCATAACCCGGAGGTCCCGAGTTCAATTCTCGGTCCCGCTACAGCAGAAAAAAAGGATGCCAATCGGCATCCTTTTTTTGTGTTTGTCCCAAGCTGTTATCATAGCTAAGATAGCTACGGTAGCTATTTTAGCTACATTAGCTATAATCGGGCACCTCAATCGCGCAAAAAAAGCCACAGGCCGCGCTCCGGAATCCGGAGTGCGGCCTGTGCTTTGTTGTTATAGTCAGGCGTGCTGATTATTCTGCTTTGCCGTTCGAACCAAGCACGTTTTCAATTTTGTGCTTGTAGAGGCGTTCCATTTCGTCGCGGGCCGGACCCAGATATTTGCGGGGGTCGAATTCGGCGGGTTTGTCATGGAATACCTTGCGTACAGCCGCGGTCATGGCCAGACGGGAGTCAGAGTCGATGTTGATTTTGCAAACAGCGCTCTTGGCAGCCTTGCGGAGCTCCTCTTCGGGGATACCGATAGCATCGGGCAGATTGCCGCCGTATTCGTTGATCATGTCGACATACTCCTGGGGAACCGACGACGAGCCGTGGAGCACGATGGGGAAGCCGGGGAGTTTTTCCATAACGGCGTCGAGCACGTCGAATGCCAGTGGCGGGGGAACCAGACGGCCTTCAGCGTTGCGGGTGCACTGCTCTGGAGTGAACTTGTAGGCACCGTGGCTTGTACCGATCGAGATAGCCAGCGAGTCGCAGCCTGTGCGGGTAGCGAAGTCGATAACCTCTTCGGGGTCGGTGTAAGTGTGGTGGTCGGCCGAAACCTCATCCTCCACGCCTGCGAGCACACCGAGTTCGCCTTCAACAGTCACATCGTACTGGTGAGCGTAGTCAACCACTTTCTTGGTCAGGGCCACATTCTCCTCATAGGGAAGGTGCGAACCGTCGATCATCACCGACGAGAAGCCGTTGTCGATGCAGCTCTTGCAAAGCTCGAAGCTGTCGCCGTGGTCGAGGTGAAGAACAATCTGGGGATGCTCCCAGCCCAGTTCTTTTGCATATTCAACGGCACCCTGAGCCATGTAGCGCAGCAGTGTGGCGTTAGCGTAGTTGCGGGCACCTTTCGACACCTGAAGGATAACGGGCGATTTCTCCTCGGCAGCAGCCTTGATGATGGCCTGAAGCTGCTCCATGTTGTTGAAGTTGAAAGCCGGGATGGCGTAACCTCCCTTGATGGCCTTGGCAAACATCTCGCGGGTGTTAACCAGACCTAATTCTTCATAGCTTACCATATTACAG
>DBFWRP010000276.1:0-1118 GCA_048222005.1 Muribaculaceae bacterium
CATTAGTAGTGCGCACACAGCGCCACAAGAAAATCGGAGACAGCAGCTCCCCCATGGTCTACACCCTGAAACGCAAGCCCCAAGATGCCAAAATCTTCGACCTTGCCCGTATCGCGCAAGACATTGAAGCACTGGGAGCCATGTCGGCCGAAGACGTGGAGCACGTAGGCAAAGCCATCGTACGACAGATGCGCCAGACGCTGACGGACGGCAACAGTGTCCGTCTGGACGGCTTCGGCATCTTCCACACCACCTTTAAATGCCGTGCCACCGAACTGGCCAAAGACTGCACCGTGAAAAACATCGAACGCGTCAATATCCGCTTCAAGGTAGCCAACACCCTGCGGCTGGTGAACGACAGCAACGCCACCACCAAAGGTGGAGCAAACAACCTCATCTTTGAGCTTGTAACTGCCGACAAGGATAGCACCGGTGGAGGTTCCGGCGGCAATAATCCCGATGGCGGAGGTTCCGACGGAGACCAAGGAGAGAATCCGCTGGGATAAAAAAATAGGGGTTAGCGATAAGCTTGTGTTCCCTAACCCCTACCCCTAATCACTAACCCCTAACCATTAACCATCATGAGTACAAAATCATCAGCCTGGGATAAGATTCTGAAAGTAATCATTGCTGTAGCTTCGGCACTTTTGGGTGCATTCAGCGCACACGCCATGAACAGCGGTGGTCCCTTTTAGCGAACAGCCCCCAAAGGCAAACAGTAAAGAAAAATGAGAAAAATTGATTTGATTGTGATACATTGCAGCGCCACGTGCGAGGACCGTCCCTTTACCGGGCAAGCTCTGGAAGCCGCGCACCGCCGACGTGGATTTGATGGCACGGGCTATCATTTCTACATCCGCCGTGACGGACAAATCCTGACTACCCGCCCGGTCGAGAGGGCCGGCGCCCACGCCCGCGGCTACAATGCCCACTCTATCGGAATCGCCTATGAAGGCGGATTGGACCACTATGGGAATCCCAAAGACACACGCACGGAATGGCAACGCCACTCGCTCCGCGTATTGGTCCGCGCTTTGCTGATGGACTATCCGGAAGCAAAAGTGGCGGGACATCGCGACCTCAGCCCCGACCTGAACAACAACGGAGAGGTGGAACCG
>DBFWRP010000277.1:0-1098 GCA_048222005.1 Muribaculaceae bacterium
CTCCAGCACCTTGGCATCCACCAGCGTCCGATACCACCACCCCTGCAAGAAATCCCACAGGAACCCCTCCCTGCCGTCCAGGAAGCCCAACTTAACGATGTAGCGGTATATGAAATAGGCGAAGGCGCGCCAGAACAGCGGCATCCGGGCATACCTGGCTTTCTGAGCCCGCTTCCTCTCCACCTCCGCACCGTGTCCGCCGGCCTGGGCGGCGTGGTCGGAGAGACCGTATTCGGCATCCAGCAGCAGAGCCGCCTCCCGCGAGGCATACTGGTTATGCTTGGTGACGAACTCACCGAGGGGGAGCTGGTTATCGTCGATGAACTGATGCTTCATCTCCACGGTGCGACCGTCGAGGATGCTCAAGTGCTCGTCCATGATTCGCCGCTCGTAGCGAGCCTTTCCCTTGCGGAAGATACGCACGATGCGGATATTGTTGACGATGCCGTGGCGCAGGACGCGCCCGCAAAAGCACCTCGCGCGCGAGAGAGAGAGAGCCGAAACGTCCTCGGGCATGGCGGGCAGTTTCTCCCGCAGTTCCTCCACGAGTTCCGGCAGCAGGTACTCGTCGGCGTCCAGCCTCAGTATCCATTCCGCCCTTACCGGCAGATTGTCGAGCGCCCAATTGAACTGCTCCGCCTGGTTGCCCGGCCACGGATGCTCCACCACCGTCGCCCCGAACCTTTCGGCAATCTCGCAGGTTCTGTCCGTCGACTCAGAGTCCACCACGTACACTTCGTCACTGATCTGAAGCACGTTCCTGACACACCTCTCGATGTGCCTCTCCTCGTCCTTGGTGAGAATTATCACCGCCACCGGCAATTTCTTTTCCATATCAACCAATTTCAATCATGGGCTTCAACATCAATATATACTTGCCATATAGTCATTTGTTGCATTTAGGATATATCCTCATGCTGATTCGCGAATTTTACATTCCCTTCAATTTTCATATTACAAAATTACTCAAAAATAAGTACATACACAAATACTCTACATCCCGCGTGTTACAGGTTTCTAATTGCTAAGCTCCGTTTGCATATCTAAATTAATTAAACTAATTTTGCACGAAATTTTACTGTTGGCCAATTCGGGGCT
>DBFWRP010000278.1:0-3731 GCA_048222005.1 Muribaculaceae bacterium
GCCTTCAAGGATGACAAGAGCATCAGCGATGATTACGCTGAGTCTGTTGCCGTTCTGAATGGCATGGGTGTGTTCAAGGGTTATGAGGACGGTTCCTTCAAGCCCGAGGGCAACATCACCCGCGCTGAGGTAGCTACGATCATCTATCGTATCTACACTGCCGACGTCGCCAAGAACGATAAGTCCGGCCTCTATGCCACTTATAACAAGTTCAGCGACATGGCTGGTGCCGGTTGGGCTCAGGGCTACATCGGCTACTGCGCCAACGCCTCCCTCGTCAAGGGTTATCCCGATGGCACCTTCAAGCCGTCCGGCAAGGTCACCGGCTATGAAGTCCTCGCCATGATCCTCCGCGCGGTCGGCTACGACAAGAACAACGAGTTCTCCGGCGCTGACTGGGCGCTGCATGTTGCGCAGACCGCGCAGCAGCTCGGCATTCTGGACAACGTGGCGAAGACCACCGACCTGAACGCTCCCGCTTCCCGTGAGCTGGTCGCTGAGCTCCTGTTCCAGGGCATCCAGAAGGCTCAGGTCACCTACACCCCGGCCTTTGGCTATGTGACCGATAAGGTCATCAACACCAAGACCAACAGCCTCGGCGAGAAGAACTTCAAGCTCGCTTCCGCTGTTGCTTCCGACAAGTGGGGCCGTCCCGCCACCAAGTGGACCTACAACACCGGCGACAAGTCCACCACCTTCGTTTCCAAGGCTGACGTGTCCTACACCAAGGCTGTTGCTGAGTGCGACGTCGCTCACGACCTCGGCCTGAGCGCTGATACCGCTTACACGCTGATCGTCAACGGCCAGCCCCAGACCACGAACTACCTCGTCAACCTGACCGACACCGTCACCAAGATGGGCGCTCAGGGCCGTCTGTTCGAGGTCTACAAGGATGCCAAGACCATCGTGATGATCGACACCTTCCTTGCCAAGGTCACCTATGTTGCTGACATCACCTATGATGCTCAGGGTCACGTCAAGACTCCTGCCACCATCACCCTCGAGGTCTATGATGGCACCAATGGCACTGGCGCTCAGAAGGCGGCTACTTACACCACTCTGACGCTCAAGGACTACGACAACAACTATGGCTATGCCAAGGATGAGTATGTCCTCGTCAACGCTTACACCAATGACCCCAACTCCGCCACTATCAGCGGCAAGGTGTTCAACAACACCAAGCAGTATGCCGAGATCGTCGGCAAGGCCACTTCCATCGAGGGCGCTCAGAGCGTGATCTACTGGAACGCTCAGCAGCACAACGTTGAGGGCACCGTTTATGACGATGCTGTCAAGTTCTACCTCGATCAGGCCGCTCAGAAGGACGCCAAGTACACCTGGTACTTCGATTCCTACAACAACCTGATCGGTGCGGTTGAGATCGCTGCTGCCAACAGCTACGGCGTCATCAACTCCATCTGGTGGGCGGGCAACGCCACTGACGGTTCCGGCGTGGCGAAGGCCAACGTCACCTATGTGGACGGCACCACCGCTCAGGTCGACCTGAGCGAGATGACCTACTTCGACGAGAATGCTTCCGGCATTGTGAGCTCCAAGATTGCGAACGGCAAGGTCACCCACAGCACCGGCATCAATAACATGGTCATGAAGGCTGATGGTAACTACTTCTATGTTGATTCCTACATCAACACCAACACCAATGCGGATACCAACAACCTGCTGAACGGCCACCTGTTCCGCTTCACCACCAAGTCCAACGGCACCCTCAAGGCTGTCGAGGTGGCCACCTATCCTGCTGGGGCTAATGTTGCTGATTCCGGCAAGCTCCACAGCATCGCTTCTCTCGCGGTGTACAAGAACACCCAGATCTACACCGCTCCTAGCACTCTGGTTGTCAACGCCAACACCACGTTCCTGGTTCGTTCCGGCGCAGGCACCTCTGCTAGCCCCTACACCTTCAAGTCCATCACCGGCTTCACCAACATTGACAACTACAATGCGGCTGAGGTCGACTGGGTTGACCTGAACGGCGACAACGTTGCTGATTACGTTTACGTCATCGGCGCTACCACGAGCTCCAAGGTCACGAGCCTGTTCTACTTCGACGGTCAGCAGGGCGCTTACACCCTCGCCGACGGTACGTGGGTCGTTAAGGGCTATGTCGACGGCGTTGCCGGCGAAGTCAAGTTCGCTAACTATGCTGCTCTGCAGAGCACCCTGACGGTGAACAGCGTTGCGGGTGAGCCCAAGACCAACACGCTCTACATCGTCGCTCTCGAGGACGGCGTTGTGAAGCAGGGTCACGCTGTGACTACGGGCGAGACTCTGGATGCTGAGGTCGTTTCCACCACTCCCACTACGGAAACCTACGCTCTTTCCTCCGCCTACGAGTCTGGCAAGACCTACAAGGTCGATAAGGTCTCCGGCACGATCGGCGACAACTTCAGCGACTCCCTCTACTATGACGCTGACGGCCGCCAGTATTACAGCGTGGTCGCTGACCTGACCAAGGTTGTCGGCACGATGGGCAATCCTGTTGATCAGGACTACTACTTCGTGTACATCAACAACGCGAACGGCCAGAGCAACCGTCTCTGCGCGCAGGCCTACGCCTACGACAAGAATGCTGCTGCCACCAACGCTGTTATCACCGCAACCACCGTCACCAACACGGTTGCCGCTGTGAAGGGCAACACTGTTGACAGCGTGAAGTTCGCTGCACAGGCTACCGCGGGCACTGGCCTCACCGGCACGTCCGATCTGACTGTGAGCAACGTCAAGTTCGAGCGTCTGTTCACGGCCGACAACGGCGCGACCTCTTGGGTTGAGATGGCTGCCAACGAAGTTTTCGTTGCTAACGTCTCCTACCGTGCTACCATCACGATCGATGTTCCCAGCACCATGGCAAACGCTCAGCTGGCGAGCACCAACGTGATCACCTACACTGCGGGTGCACACACGACCACCGGTGTTTACAACACTGTGGTTACCGACGTTTTCTCCGTGCAGTAAGTAATCTGTAAAAAAGGAGACCCCTTATTGGGGTCTCCTTTTTTTGCGCAAATTTCGTTGTCTTCACCGCTTATTACGCTGCCTGATTTGACAAAGTTCTAAAAACATTCCAATAATGTTTTACCCCCGAGGTCTTACGACCTCGGGGGTTTTTCGTCAATATCCCAATCCCACATAATAATAGGTGCTGCCGGACATATTCATCTGCACGTCACCGGCGACTTGGGGATTTTGGCAGTACCAGCTCACCTTTTTTTCACCCCATGTGATCGTACCCATCGTGTCGCCCATAGGGCCGTAGCCATTGGGACGCACGAAAAGGGTATGCGTCCCGGGGCTGTCCTTGCGTATGATAACGACCAACACCGGCGTAAAGTCGAACGTAAGGGAACTGGGGTTCGACTGACCGGTTTTGCCGTTGCCCGCGTAGCTGCCGCTCGAAATGCGGCAGGTCTTGCCGCCGCTGCCGAGCGCCGTTTGCAGCGCCGCCACCGTCTGCTGCACCGTCGCGGCGTCCGCCTTTTCGGCAGTCGCGTCCGCTGCGGCCTTGAGCGTTTCGTCGATCGTCTGAAATGCGGCGTTGAAGTCCTGCATCTTGATCGGGTCCTCCTTGACCCACTGCGGCAGGTCGAAATTTGTCGTCTTGTCCATGCACTTTCCCCCAAAATATAATGTTGGAAAAGGCACCTCACACCCCCCTGCAAACGCGGGGACACTGATGCATGATTTGCCTTTTCATGATACGCCGTATCATGAAG
>DBFWRP010000279.1:0-13813 GCA_048222005.1 Muribaculaceae bacterium
TTTTAAGGGTAATTTAGAACAACGAGAAATGGCTGTTGCTTCAGTGGCAAATTTTATAGCTACGTATGTCGCTGTAAAAAAATATGTCAAAGTCGAGACCGTGGTTATCCCTCAAGGCAAATTTACAGCGGTTGATGGCACTCCTCTTGAATATGTTGACAAAAAGAAAGTCTTAAATCAATTAGGACAAAAGGTTCTTGTCATGGATTCTCGATGGTTCAGAAAAATTGTGAATGATAATGAGATTTTTGTCAGAGGATTCTGGCGAATGCAAAATAAGAAGAATGACCAAGGAGAATGGTATAAGGAATTGATATTTGTTGATCCCTTTGTGCGGCACGGCTATCATCGTGACGCAAAGATTGAGAACGAATCAGAGTAACGACGTATATTCTTTGTTTTTGACTCCTGGACTCCTTCCGCGAAAGAGAATCAAAAATGTCTCTGTGACCTTCGGGATAAAATTTTGATGGAGGAAGGGGGAAATTAACTTAAATTTTTGCGGGAAAGGGTGGTGGTGTTGGTGGGTTTTCGGGAAAAATGTGTATTTTTGCGTTAGCCAATGTCCCGGGGAGCGTTCCACTGATTGGCGCACGCGGGCAACGGCTTGCCGTCATTGCCTATGAATTGGTTCTCACGACTTATGGTGAAAGTGCTGCAGGCGCCCATATGGTTCTATCGGGCGGCTATATCGCCGATGTTTCCGGCGTCCTGCCGGTTTACTCCCACCTGTTCGGCCTATGCTTTGGAGGCGTTGAGGGTGCACGGTCCGCTGCGTGGCCTGAGGCTTTCGTTCAGGCGTCTGATGCGTTGTCATCCCTGGGGTGGTTCGGGCTACGATCCTGTGCCGCCACGTGCCAACAAAACCGACTCCGGCAGTGTTGAATAAATTAAGTAGATAATTCCACTCAATACCGCGTTTAACCTTGGAAAAACATCCTGAAAACTCTCCTGAATACGTCGGCCTTGCTGTGAATGCCGGCGTGAAACAGCCCCCTGTTGTAAATCCCTATCTCAAGCCCCGCCGCCGTCAGCAGTTGCCGTCGGCTCCGGATCTGGTGGAGGGGATTCTGAAGGGCGATGTGATGCGTCTAGCCCGTGCCGTCACTTTGGTTGAAAGCGTGGCTCCGGCGCATCAGGCCATCGCGCAGGAAGTGATTGAAAAGTGCCTGCCGCATTCGGGCCGCAGCCGTCGCATCGGCATCACCGGTGTGCCCGGAGCGGGCAAGTCCACATCGATCGATGTGTTCGGCCTCCATGTGCTGCGCAACGGCGGCAAGCTGGCCGTGCTGGCCATCGACCCCTCGTCGGAGCGCACCAAAGGGAGCATCCTGGGCGACAAGACCCGAATGGAGAAGCTGTCGCAACACGAATCGGCGTTCATACGCCCTTCACCCTCGGGCGGTTCGCTGGGCGGCGTGGCGCGCAAGACCCGCGAGACCATCGTGCTGTGCGAGGCTGCCGGCTACAACAACATCTTCGTGGAGACGGTGGGTGTGGGCCAGAGCGAGACGGCCGTGCATTCGATGGTCGACTTTTTCCTGCTCATTCAGCTTGCCGGCACCGGCGACGAGCTGCAGGGCATAAAGCGCGGCATCATGGAGATGGCCGACGGGATTGTGATCAACAAGGCCGACGGCGACAACATTAAACGCGCCCAGCTGGCCCAGGCGCAGTTCCGTGCCGCGCTCCATCTTTTCCCCACGCCGCCGAGCGGCTGGACTCCCGAGGTGCTCACCTATTCGGGCTACTTCGAGCTGGGCATAGCCGAGGTGTGGGACATGATCGACCGCTACTTCGAATTCGTGGACAAGAACGGCTACTTCGAGGAGCGCCGCCGCCAGCAGTCGCGCTACTGGATGTACGAGACCATCGACTCCGAGCTGCGCCGCCGCTTCTACGACGACCCCGAACGCACGCGCCGCATTGCCGAGGCCGAGCGTCTGGTGCTCTCCAACCGTCTGTCGCCTTTCGCCGCGGCCAACAATCTGCTTTCCTTCTGAAATAAAAAAACAAACACATATAATGGCTAAGAAAACATCCACCACGGCTGCTGCGAAAACGCCGCAGCCACGCGCCGCCCGAAAGGCCAAGGCGCTTGCTATCTACAAAAACGACCCCTGGCTCGAACCTTATGCCGCCGCCATCGACGGGCGACACGAGGATGTGCTGCGCAAGGAGGCGGAGCTGACCATGCACTGCAACTCGCTCAAGGACTTCGCCAACGCGCACCAGTATTTCGGGCTGCACCGTGTGGGCGACTGGTGGGTGTTCCGCGAATGGGCCCCCAATGCCACTGCAATATATCTCGTGGGCGATTTCTCCGACTGGAAGGAGTCGCCGGATTTCAAGCTCAATCCCGCCAAGAACGGCGTGTGGGAACTGCATGTGCCGTTCGGCCGCATCCGCCACGGCGACCTCTACAAGATGAGCGTCCACTGGCCAGGCGGCGAAGGGTTGCGCATCCCGGCCTATGCCACACGCGTGGTGCAGGACGAGCAGACCCACATCTTTTCGGCGCAGGTGTGGGAGCCCGCACCTTTCAGGTGGACGGTGGAGAAGTTCATCCCCGACACCAAGCCTCTGATGATTTATGAATGCCACATAGGCATGGCGCAGCAGAAGGAGGGTGTGGGGTCTTATCTGGAGTTTCGCGACAAGATTCTGCCCCGTGTGGCAGCCGACGGCTACAATGCCATCCAGATCATGGCCATACAGGAGCACCCCTACTATGGGTCGTTCGGCTATCACGTGAGCAGTTTCTATGCCGCGTCGAGCCGCTTCGGCACGCCCGAGGAGCTGAAAAGCCTTATCGACCGCGCCCATGAGCTTGGCATCGCCGTGATCATGGACATTGTGCACTCGCATGCCGTGAAGAATGAGAACGAGGGCCTGGGACGCCTCGACGGCTCGTACGACCTCTATTTCTACGGCGACCACCGCCGCGAGCATCCGGCGTGGGATTCACTCTGCTTCGACTACGGCAAGAACGAGGTGCTGCATTTCCTGCTGTCAAACTGCAAATACTGGCTTGAGGAATACCACTTCGACGGTTTCCGCTTCGACGGCGTGACCTCCATGCTCTATTACGACCACGGCCTTGGCAAGGCGTTCGGCAGCTATGCCGACTACTACGACGGCAACCAGGACACCAACGCCATTGTCTACCTCACCCTGGCCAACATGCTTATCCACGATGTCAATTCGCACGCCATCACCATAGCCGAGGAGATGAGCGGCATGCCCGGCCTGGCCATCAAGTTCAAGGACGGTGGCATCGGGTTCAACTACCGCATGGCCATGGGCATCCCCGACTACTGGATCAAGACCCTCAAGGAGCGCAAGGACGAGGACTGGCACCCCACATCCATCTTCTGGGAGCTTACCAACCGCCGCAGCGACGAAAAGACCATAAGCTACGTTGAAAGCCACGACCAGGCCCTCGTTGGCGACAAGACGGTGATTTTCCGCCTTATCGACAAGGAGATGTACTGGCACATGATGGTGGGCGACACCAATCCCATGGTGACCCGCGGCATCGCGCTCCACAAGATGATACGCCTCGTCACCGCCTCCACCATCAACGGCGGCTACCTCAACTTCATGGGCAACGAGTTCGGCCATCCCGAGTGGATCGACTTCCCGCGCGAGGGCAACGGCTGGAGCTACAAGTATGCCCGCCGCCAGTGGGATCTGGTGGACCGCGAGGACCTGCAGTACAAATTCCTCAACGCGTTCGACAACGCCATGGTCGAACTGATTTCGGGCGTCTACAACTTCCAGTCGCTCGGCATCGAGAAGCTCTGGGAGAAGGACGACGACCAGGTGCTGGCCTTCCGCCGCGGCAATCTGGTGTTTGTGTTCAATTTCTCGCCAGTGCATTCGTTCAGCGACTACGGCATTCTGGCTCCCGCCGGAAAGTACAAGGTGGTGCTGTCGTCCGACGCACCCCAGTTCGGCGGCTTCGGCAATATCGACGAATCCGTTGAGCATCTCACCCAGTTTGATCCCCTCTACCAGCCCATAGGCAAGGAGTGGCTGAAACTTTACATGCCCGCACGTTCGGCGCAGGTGCTCCGCCTGTCGCGTCCGCGCACCAACCGCAGCAAGGAATGACGGAGGCCGACCTCAAGGCCCTGCTCGATTCAGAGGCCGCCCGCATCAACTCGCCGGAGTTCATCGCCGATGACCCGGTGCAGTTCCCGCGCATGTTCTCACGCCTTCAGGACGTGGAGATAGCGGCGCTGCTGGCGGCCTCCATAGCATGGGGCAACCGCAAGATGATATGCCGCAACGGCATGAAGATGATGCAGCTCATGGACTTCGAGCCGTACCGCTACCTCATGGACGAAGGCTATGAGGACCTGCCCGACATGAACATACACCGCACGTTTTTCGCGCGCGATTTCCGCCATTACATGCGCGGGTTGCGGCGCATCTATGCCGCCCACGGCTCGCTGGCCGATTTCGCCATCGCCCGACACATAGCATCCGACCAGGCGCCGGCATGGCGTCTGGTGGAGCATATGAACGCCGAGCTGGCCGAGGCCAACGGCGGCGAGTGCAATTCGCGCTGCCTGCCGCAGAATCTGGCCACCACCGCGCTCAAGCGCGTCAACATGGCGCTGCGGTGGCTCGTGCGCACCGACGGCATCGTCGACATGGGCCTCTGGAGCCACGTGCTCCGTCCATCGCAGCTCTACATCCCGCTCGATGTGCACGTCAACGACACCGCCCGTCAGCTCGGGCTGCTCACACGCAAGGCGGCCGACCGGAAGGCCGTGATTGAACTTACCGGCAATCTCAGGCGTTTCAACAGCGAGGACCCTGTGCTTTACGATTATGCCCTCTTCGGCATAGGCATGAACCTCTGACCGGAATGCCACGGCACGAATTGTGCCGTACACGCCCGCTCAACACTTCGTGACTTTTCTGCTGATTAACACCGCTTACTATGACACTGTTTGAAATCTTCGGCTATCTTGCCGCAATCTGCATGGTGCTGGGCTATATGCCCCAGGCCATCTATACCATCCGCACCCGCGACACCGACGCCATCGCCCTCCCCACGTTTCTGCTTATGGGCCTGGGCAGCATCTTCTTCATCGTGCAGGGATGCTTCAGCAACCCCGTCAACTGGCCGCTGATAATCACCAACTCCATTACGGCAGTCTCGTCGGCCATCGTGTTCGGCATCAAGATCCACAACGACTACTTCGGCGGCCGCCGGAAATCCAATGCCTGATTCACGTGCCTAAGGCCGAAATTCCGGTGGGAATGGCCTCAGAATTGACCCTACCGGTGCGCACCCTAATTGTAGGGACGTGCCTTTGGCACGTGAAACAAACCTGAGAACCGCATCTTACCCCACGCCTGGTGCACGTGCCAAAGGCACGTCCCTACAAGTGGATGTATTTTACTTCTGTTTAAAAGAAACGAATGCGGGTTGTGAGATTGTAAAAAAAACATTAACTTTGCCACAGCAAAAGCGGCCGCGCCAAAGGCGCCTTGCCATGCTGCGGCACGCCTTGTCTATCAGCCCGGATGGCGGAATCGGTAGACGCGACGGTCTCAAACACCGTTGGAGCAATCCATCCCGGTTCGATCCCGGGTCCGGGTACCCCAAATCCCCTGCAAGTCTCAGATTTGCAGGGGATTTTTTGTTTTGCAGTGAGATGCCAAAGACAAGAATGTATTTGGTAAAATAACGTTCCACCAAATTGTAGGGTCGCGGCCTGCCGCGACTGCAAGGTGGTATGCCTGATATGTATGGCGTTTCGCTGGGTTGCAGTCGCGACCCTATGATGAGTGGACAATTGTTGGGGAGGATGGGCTGCGCAGGGAATGGTTGTGAAATGGGAAATTCTGATTTTTATGGGTCAAGCCAAAAACCCGGTGCATTTGCTCGGCATAAGTATAGATGTAATCCTTTAAGTTGTAGGGACATGCCTTTGGCATGTGAATCAGGCGTGTGCTAATATTCAGGGAATCAAAGCTATTTCACATGCCAAAGGCATGTCCCTACAAGTTGTTGAAAGCATTGTCATATTGAGCTGTTAAATTTCTTGCACCGAAAATTCGTCTTGACCCATTTTTATGGAAAACGCAGTAAATTTGAGCGGAGAAACATAAAAAAAGCACCGGGGCGATGGGCCTCGGTGCTTTTTTGTGGGGATGTGCCGCTGCGCAGCAGCGGGGGGTTAGCGTTTCAGTACCTTGAGGGTGGCGCCGGCGGCGGTGCGGAGCACGTAGATGCCGGGTGCCAGACCGTCAAGTGCTTCTGCGGCCACGATGCCGGTGCGGAGTGTGATACCGTCGATCGAGAATACATCAACGATAGCCTCGCTGTCGATGGCCACAACCTGCAGGCCGCTCTGGATGTCATCGATCGACGGTGCCTCGAAGAAGAGCAGGCTGGGTGCTTCACCGGTGGCTTTTTCCAGCGGGATGTAGGCGTGGTTCACGGCTATCTCCTGCGGAGTTTCAATACTGCCAAACACTTCTTTGTTGCGGTTGTCATAGGTGAGCACAAAGTCGCCCGTTTCCGCTTGCGCGCCGCTGGTCAGTACGCCTTTCAGCAATCCGTTTTCAAGGGTTGCCCCGGTTCCGTCGGCGGCTTTGCCCTTGAATGTGAGGGTGCGGGGAGCATCGGCGGCATCATTCTCGGCAGCTGTCGTTTCGGCGGTGATTGCGCCGAAGATCAGATACGGGGTGTAGGCCTTCATAATTTCATTGTCCACACGCGAGAATTCAATCAGCTGGTATTCGTATTTGTTGTTGTCCAACTTAGATACATAGGAATTCTGTTCGCCCAGACCGATTATCTCATAGGCTGTGAGACCCTGGGTCACAGGCTCGTCGGCATCGAACGGCAGGATGATGGTGCCGTGGAGTGCCGTCTCCATTGTCCATTCCACAGTGGTTTCGGGTTCTTCGAAGTAGACGTCCGATACAAAGCCGGCATCGTGGCCTTCACTATCGGTGAATATAGTGTTGCGGGAGATGTAGGCGTGATAGGGCTCTACTTTGTATTGACCGTCGGAATTGTCGTGGAGAATGAATCCGAGGTTGCCGTCGTTCATCATCAGGTGACGGTCGCCGTCGGTTGGTTCAGTAGCCACGAGCGAGCCTGTGAGGAAGCCGCTTTCGTAGGTGTCCTGTGTATGGGTCGTGATTCCCGAGAAGGTGTACACTCCGTTCGCGTCGGCTGCGGCGCGGCGTTGCGGAGCTCCTTCAGGTTTGGTCGTTGCGGCTTTGCGGGTCACGATGTAGGGGGTGTTGGCCTTAATCTCGGTTCTTTTTTCGAGTGTGGCAATCTGGTAGTATGTCTCGTCGCCGGGGGCATCGGATGGCTTTGAAGCTATGAGCGTGTGTTTTTCCAGGTCTTCCGGCACTTCGGCGTCGAAGGGGAGGATGATGGTGCCGATGCCTTCTTCCGGATATTCCATTGCCCATTTTATGTCCATCCGGCGGCCGATGAGCTGCAGGCGGAAGTTGTCTGCCTTGAACCACGGACCGAGGTTAAGCGGAGTGAGTTCGGGATTGAATTTGCCGTCGACCGAGGGATACAGACCGATGGTGATTGATGCACCGTCAGTGCCGGCCTCATCGGCTGTTACCTCGAACTCAACGCTGATTTCCTCTAAGTGGGTTTTGTCCTGACTGATGGTCAGCATGTCGCCTGGCTTGTCGTTGACTGCCAGATAGAAGCGGTTGTCCCGATCCGAGGCCACCTTGGCCGTGAGGCGATAGAGACCTGCGGGGACAGTGCTGATGGTCTGGGTTACAGGGCAGCCTGTTTGTGGCTCTGTACCCCATGATGCGCTTCGCTTTCAGGGGGTTAACCACAGCCCATCGCCTCCGGCGATACAGTGGGGGGCTTGCCGACTTACGGGGAAATCGGGATGGCATCCATTTGTAGGGTCGCGACCTGTCGCGACTGCCTGTCGGTGGATTGGCCCGCGCTCACTGATTGGAGTCTGCAGGGTAATGACTTGAAATTTACGGAGTTGCAGTCGCGACAGGTCGCGACCCTACAGCCAATCCGCTGGCCTTACTGAGCCTTGTAGAACGCGCGGATGCTATCGCCGGAGACGATGGGCTGTGGTTACCCCATGAAAGCGAAGCGCATCATGGGGTGTGTGTTGCATATATAGGCATTTACCTTTGTAATAAATTGTTACTAACAAACTTGTTGCCAATAAGCTTATTACATTGGTTAAATATGTGATAATCAGATATATCATAGAAGTCTTGCCATTGACACATGGATTACATCGGTTTCTGTTCAGAATCTTGGCGGTTTAGGGATTTTGCGTAAATTTGTGCAAAAAGGATATGCGGCCATGTCTCATGTGCCATAGGCACGTCCCTACACATGAGAGGAGGGCCGATTATGTGAGCCGGATGGATATAAATGACTGATATTTAATAATTATGTGGATTGAAATTTTGAGCGTGGGGGCGGGGAGCTGCGTGGGAGGCATGGCGCGCTATGCCGTGAGCCGGTGGGTGCAGCAGGCCGCAGGAGCGGCAGTGTTCCCGTGGGGTACGCTGACGGTGAATGTGGCCGGATGCTTCATTATCGGGTTGATTTACGGATGGCTCGACCAGGGGCTGTCGCTGTCGCCGGCGTGGCGGCTGTTCCTTACGGTGGGTTTTTGCGGCGGGTTCACCACGTTCTCCACGTTCGCCAACGAGAATTATCTGTTGTTTCAGGGGGCGCATGCGGCCATGCTGGCACTGTATGTGGCCGTGTCGGTGGCGGCGGGTTTTGCCGCGGTCTATGCCGGCTACGCCCTCACGCGCCTTTGAAGGAATCTGTGCGCCGGAATTTCGGATTGAACCGGAAAATGCGTAAATTTGCTTGGCTCTAAACCCCGGCACAGGCCGCAATGCCGGTAGAATTCATTTTGTGCAGGCTAATGGATTGCCGACAACTTGTAGGGACATGCCTTTGGCATGTGAATCACCCCTGCATTTCAACCCATCGGCGTCCGTGGATTCATCCGTCCGACGCCATCCGGCCTCACATGCCGGAGGCATGTCCCTACAGGTGTATGTAAATATTCCCAAGGTCAGTTTTATGGCAAAGAAAGTGGCGGAAACGCCTTTGATGAAACAATATTTCGAGATGAAGCAGCAGCACCCGGATGCGGTGTTGCTTTTCCGTGTAGGCGATTTTTACGAGACGTTCTGCGAGGATGCCATCACTTCCTCGGAGATTCTCGGCATCACGCTCACACGGCGTGCTAACGGTGCGGCATCGTCGATAGAACTTGCAGGTTTTCCGCATCACGCCCTCGACACCTATCTGCCCAAGCTGGTGCGTGCCGGCAAGCGCGTGGCCATCTGCGAGCAGCTTGAGGACCCCAAGCTGACCAAGACCCTGGTGAAACGCGGCATCACCGAACTGGTGACCCCCGGCGTGGCGATGAACGACAATGTGCTCGACCACAAGGAGAACAATTTCCTTGCCGCGGTGCATTTTCCTCACGGCGGCGGCTCCAAGGCCACCATCGGCGTGGCGTTTCTCGACATCTCCACAGGTGAGTTCCTAACCGCCGAGGGGCCGGCCGAGTATGTGGACAAACTGCTGGGCAACTTTGCACCGAAGGAGGTGCTTGTGGAGCGCGGCAACAAGCAGCGCCTGGAGGACAGTTTCACCGGCCGCTATCTGGCGTTTGAACTGGAGGACTGGATTTTCACCGACCAGAGTGCCAACGACCGCCTGCTCAAGCAGTTCGAGACGGCATCGCTCAAGGGGTTCGGCATCCACCGCATGCCTATGGCCATAGTGGCGTCGGGCGCCATCCTGCATTATCTCGACATAACCCGCCACACCCGCACAGGCCACATATCGGCGTTGCGGCGCATTGAGGAGGATGCGTTCGTGCGCCTCGACAAATTCACCGTGCGCAATCTGGAGCTGCTGCAGAGCCTTGGCGATGAGGGGAAAAGCCTGCTCGACGTGGTTGACCGCACGGTAAGCCCCATGGGGGCGCGCATGCTGCGGCGGTGGATAACATTCCCGCTGAAGGACCCCGCCAAAATCAACGGCCGCCTCGATGCCGTGGAGCACTTTTTCCGCGAGCCTGAGCTGCGAGAGGCTGTGCGCGAGCATCTTGAAAGCATCGGCGACCTGGAACGCCTCATCTCTAAGGTGGCCACACTGCGCATCACTCCCCGCGAGGTGGTGCAGATGCGCCATGCCCTCACGGCCATAGAGCCTATAAAGCAGATGCTCGAGGCCACCGACTGCGCGCCGCTGCGTGCCATCGGGGAGCAGCTGAATCCGTGTGTGCTGATGCGCGACCGCATAGCGCGTGAGATTGTGGACGATGCCCCCAACCAGCTCAACCGGGGCAATGTGATAAAATCGGGCGTGGACAGTGAGCTTGACGAGCTGCGCGACATAGCATTCCGCGGCAAGGACTATCTGCTCAACGTGCAGCGCCGCGAGAGCGAGGCCACGGGCATCCCGAGCCTGAAGATAGGATATAACAACGTGTTCGGCTACTACATAGAGGTGACCAACACGCACAAGGACAAGGTGCCCGGCGAGTGGATACGTAAGCAGACGCTTGTTAACGCCGAGCGCTACATCACCCAGGAACTGAAGGAGTACGAGGAGAAAATCCTCACGGCGCAGGAGCGCATAGGAATCATCGAGACCCGGCTTTACAACGAACTTGTGAGCCGTCTGGCCGAGTATGTGGCCGCCATCCAGGCCGACGCGCATCTTATAGCCGTGCTCGACTGCCTTTCGGGCCTCACGCGTGTGGCCCTGGAGAACAAGTACAACCGTCCGGTGGTTGACGATTCGCTGGTAATCGACATCCGCGAGGGGCGACACCCAGTTATCGAAAAAGAGTTGCCCATCGGCGAACAGTATATAGCCAATTCCATCCATCTTGACCCCACGGAATCGCAGGTGATGATGATCACCGGCCCGAACATGAGCGGTAAGTCGGCGCTGCTGCGCTCCACGGCGCTCAATGTGCTGCTGGCGCAGATAGGGAGTTTCGTCGCCGCCGAATCGGCACATATCGGTGTGGTCGACAAGATTTTCACCCGCGTGGGCGCCTCCGACAACATATCGCTCGGCGAGTCGACCTTCATGGTGGAGATGAACGAGGCGGCCTCGATTCTGAACAACATGAGCAGCCGCTCGCTAATACTTTTCGACGAGTTGGGCCGAGGCACATCCACCTACGATGGAATCTCGATAGCGTGGGCCATTGTGGAATACATCAACACATCTCCTCTGCGCCCCAAGACCCTCTTCGCCACCCACTATCATGAGCTGAACGAGATGGAGGAGGCATATCCGGGCGTCGTGAACTACAATGTCTCGGTCAAGGAGATTGATGGCAAGGTGGTGTTCCTGCGCAAGCTTGCACGTGGCGGAAGCGAGCACAGTTTCGGCATCCATGTGGCCAAGCTGGCCGGCATGCCGAAGGCCATTGTGGAGCGTGCGGCCACGGTGCTCCGTCAGCTCGAAGCGGCCAACCGCCATTCGCCGCTGGCCGAAGGCGAGGAGGCATCTGCCCCGGACAAGAAAGGCCGCGGGCCGCGTGCGGCGAAAACCGCCGTGCCTTCGGCTGGAGCCACAGGGGGCGTGCAGCTATCGTTCTTTCAGCTCGACGACCCTGTGCTGCAGCAGATCCGCGACGAGCTGCTCAACCTTGACATCGACAACCTCTCGCCGCTGCAGGCACTCAACAAGCTCAACGACATCCGCGCGATTATCACGGGGAAATAACATAACTCACCGGGGGCGCATGGCAATCCATGCGCCCCCGGTGAGTTTCGCAGCCGATGGGCTGCGCTATGCTGATGGGGTTATTTTGCGATGAGGAGATAGTAGTTCTTTTTGCCGCGCTGCACAAGGAGGTACTTGCCGTTGAGCAGCATGGAGGCATCCACAGCGGCGTAGGGGTCGGCCACCTTCTCCTTGTTGATGGAGAGGCCGCCCTGCTGGGTCATTTTGCGCATTTCGCCTTTTGAGGGGAACACGGCAGCCATGTCGGTGAGGAGGTCGATGAGCTTGGTTTCGCCGTTGAACGCGTCGGCAGCAATCTCGAATGTGGGGACACCCTCGAACACGGCCAGCAGAGTGGCTTCGTCGATTTTATGCAGCGTCTCGGCAGCCTTGTTGCTGAACAGGATCTGCGATGCCTCGATGGCGTTCTGCAGTTCGGCCTCGCCGTGGACCATGCGGGTAATCTCCTCGGCCAGACGTTTCTGCAGGGGACGTGCACCGGGATTTTCGGCCTGCTGAGCCACAAGGGCATCTATCTCGGGCTTGTCGAGAACGGTGAAGATCTTGATGTATTTCTCGGCATCCTCGTCTGATACGTTGAGCCAGAACTGGTAGAATTTGTAGGGTGAGGTGCGTTTGGGGTCGAGCCATACGTTGCCGCCCTCGGTCTTGCCGAATTTGGTGCCGTCGGCCTTGGTGATGAGCGGGCAGGTGATGGCAAACGCATCGTCCTTGCCGAGCATGCGGCGGATGAGTTCGGTACCGGTGGTGATGTTGCCCCACTGGTCGGAACCGCCGAGCTGCAGGCGGCAGCCCTCTTTCTCATAAAGATGGAGGAAGTCGTAGCCCTGAAGGAGCTGATAGGAGAACTCGGTGAACGACATCCCTTCGCCGCTTTCGCCCGACAGACGTTTCTTTACGGAATCCTTGGCCATCATGTAGTTGACGGTGAGGTTCTTGCCCACGTCGCGGATGAAATCAAGGAATGTGTAGTCCTTCATCCAGTCGTAGTTGTTCACAAGGATTGCGGCGTTGGGGGCGTCGCTGTCGAAGTCGAGGAAGTGGGCCAGCTGGGCTTTGATGGCGTTCTGGTTGTGGCGGAGGGTCTCCACGTCGAGCAGTTTGCGTTCCTGGCTTTTCATTGAGGGGTCGCCGATCATGCCGGTGGCGCCTCCCACCAGTGCGATGGGCTTGTGGCCCGAGCGCTGCAGGTGTTTGAGCATCATCACGCCTACGAGGTGACCGATGTGCAGCGAGTCGGCTGTGGGGTCGATGCCGAGGTAGGCGGCTGTGACGCCTTTTTTCAGTTGTTCGTCTGTGCCGGGCATCATCTGGTGAATCATGCCGCGCCAGGTGAGTTCTTCTATGAAGTCCATTGTGGGGATATTTGTTGTTTTTTAGGGGTATGGTTACGTGTCAGTTAAGTTGTTCCAGAGCGGTGCGGAGCCGGCTGAATGCCTCGGTGAGAGCCTCGTCGGAGGCGGCATAGCTCAGGCGGATGTAGCCGGGGAGGCAGAAGGCCGAACCGGGCACGGTGGCCACATGTGCCACGTCAAGCAGATAGAGGCAAAGGTCGTTGTCGGTGGCGATGACGCGCCCGTCGGGAGCGGTCTTGCCGAGGAATGCCGACACTTCGGGGAACAGGTAGAAAGCACCGTCGGGCTTGTTGGCTTTCAGGCCGGGGATTTCGGCTGCGAGACGCACCACGAGGTCGCGGCGGCGTTCGAAGGCGATGCGCATATCCTCAACGCACTGCTGCGGACCGGTGTAGGCGGCCAGTGCGGCCATCTGGGCTATGGTTGAGATGCCGGATGTGGTCTGTCCCTGCAGTTTGGTCACTGCCTTGGCCAAGGCCACCGGAGCGGCGATGAAACCGATGCGCCATCCGGTCATGGCGTATGCTTTGGAAACGCCGTTGACAATCACCACGCGGTCGGCGATTTCGGGGAAGGAGCCCAGCGATGTGAACGAGCCGGTGTAGTTGATATGCTCGTAAATTTCGTCGGAGAGCACGGCCACATGGGGGTGACGTGCAAGCACATCGGCAAG
>DBFWRP010000028.1:0-21370 GCA_048222005.1 Muribaculaceae bacterium
CGCACCACTCCGGCATCAAGTCCGCGTTCGGCAGCCTGCACCTCAGTGGCCTGCTTCACGCCTTTCAGAAACTGCACCATGTCCACATCTGTTTTCTCCGGTCTGGGCAGATGCGTGAGCCGGTAGTAGGAATCAAGAAAATTCTTTATCCCCTCGCTTTGCGTGTGCATAAGCTCTACCGCTTCCGTAAAGGTCTCCCCTTCGTATCGGTCGGGATGGGCAAGCATGTCGGAGGATAGCGAAACTATGGGAGTTATGGAGTTGCGCAATTCGTGGCTCATGATGCGCAGGATGCGGTCGTAGTACAGTTTTTTGGTTTCCAGTTCAAGAGCGTCAGCCCTGTGCCGCACAAGTATCCGGTTCATGGCTTCGGCGGTACGCCTCATCACAGGATTGTCAGGTACAGGCATCCGCATGGTCGGGTCGTTCATCTCTATGGCCTGGACGAACGATTCCATCCTGCGGTAAGGTTTCCACACATAACTGCACAGCACCCGGATGGCACACCCGGCACCGATAGCGGCGAGGCATCCGGGCGCCACAAGGCCCGACGCAAATGCCGCACCACAGGCAGCCGCCATAAGGATTACAGCAGCCACCGAAACCCCGAACCACAGACTGAAATGTTTCATTGCCGTTTAAGATAATTATATAGTGTCTGGCGGTTGATGCCAAGCATTTCGGAAGCCTGCGAGAGATTGCCTCCGCATTGTTCCACCACACTCTTTACATGTTCCATCTTGACCTGATCCAGAGTCATGCCCATGCGCTCTGCCTCCTGTTCGCACACATGCCGGGCATTGGCCACTACATCCCTGTCGGTGCGTTCGGCACGGTTCACCTCAATGGCCCGATGCAGTTTGGCAATAAGGTCGTCATTGTCCCACGGTTTGGTCACAAAATCCTCGGCCCCCTGCTTCATGGCCTTGACGGCCAGCTCAACATCGCCGAAAGCCGTGATCAACACCACCGCGGGAGCATTTTCCATAGCCTTGACACGGCCGAGCCAGAACAGACCGTCGGCGCCGTCGAGTCGGCGGTTGTCAAAATTCATGTCAAGCAGAACAACGTCCACATCGTTCTGCTGAAGCAGCGCAGGGAGCAACCGAGGGTCGCCCACGGCCACAATCTGGTCAAACTCCTCGGCAAGCACCAGTTTCAAGGTGGTTCTCACCGCCTTGTTGTCATCCACTATCAATAGTTTCATGCCACAAAAATAACATTATTCCGCCGAATCCGGGCGCTCCGCCCACAACAAACACTCCTGCCTCCACTCCATTGTCTGTTTTTTAGACAATCCGCCCCTGCGGATTGCTGATTCCTGCGAAAATCGCGCGTGACGACACCGCTGCGCCCCTACCTTTGCCGGTGTAAACGGAAAACTATATCGCATCATTCATGAATCGCAAAGCCATCATCACACTCACCCTGCTCATTGCCGGCGGAACGTGCGCGGCACAGCTCACGCTCAACGACTGCCTCATCTACGCCCGCGACCATTCGCATGCCAACATCATAAGCAATCTGGAGGAGAAGAAAGCCTCCATCGACAGGCGCATATCGGCGTCGGCGCTCATGCCTTATATTGAACTCAGCTCGTCGGGCAACATGAGCTTCGGCCGAAACATTGACCCCGAGACAAACACTTACGACAATAAACAGACCCTCTACACCGGCTTCGGACTTCAGATGTCGCTCCCGCTGTTCGACGGGCTTGCCGGCATCAACACCCTCAAGGCCGCACGCATGGCCACTCTGCGCCAGAGAAACGCGGCATGCGCACAGCGCGACCGCACATCGCTCGCCGTGGTCAACGCATTCTATAACGTGGCCTACTGCCGGGCCATGGTGGAGATGATGGAACAGCAGCTGCAGCGGGACACTCACACGCTGACCGCCACCGAGCGCGACGAAACCACCGGATTCAAAAGCGGTGCCGATGTGGCGGAAGTGAAGGCGATGGTGGCCTCCGATATGTATGAACTGACCAATCAGCGCAATCTGCTTGCCAAAGCCTACCTGCAACTGCGCGCCACCATGGGGTTGCCCATCTCCGAGGAACCGCTCGAGCTGGTAGATACGGAGGTCTCACCCGACTCACCGCCTGCGGCCGACGTTGGCTGGGAACACCCCGAAATAGCGGAAGCGCGCCTGGCTGTGGATGAAAGCCGCTACCGGCTCAGAGCTGCCAAAGGGGCGTTCTCGCCGAAAATATCGTTCTCGGCCGGTATCTCCACCTCCTACTACAAGATGCTGGGGAGCGATGTCACAATGCCCCGTTTCTCGCGCCAGTGGCACGACAATATGGGGCAATATGTGGGGTTCTCCTTCTCCCTTCCCCTGTTCTCAGGGCTGGGAACCCTCAACCGGGTGAAACGTGCACACATCGAAGTGATGCAGCAACAGGCACAGCTCGATCTCAAACGCGACGAAATAGCGCAAGCCACCACCGAAGCCACTCTCGACTGGCTGGCAGCCAACGACGAATACGATGCGGCACATGCCCGTGTGGAAGCCGAACAACTGGCCTACAACGCTGTGAAACGCAAATTTGAGCTCGGCAGTTCATCGGCCATTGACCTCTACACCGCCGCAACCCGCCTGGCCACCGCCCGCGCCAATCTTGAAGGCAAGCGGATACGCCGCATCATCAGCCGCATAACCCTCGGGTACTACCGCGGCGAAAATCTCATCAAGGAAAACATTCAGCACAAAAACACAAAAGCTTACACATGGACAGAGAGATAACCCACAGGTACCCGCACCTCAAAAGAATCACGATAATCACGCTGATTACCGCCGTTGCCGTAACGGGCGCCGTCCTGGCATGGCGCGAAGCCCGTACTTCTACCTGCCGCGCCGACAGCCGCGACCTCATCATCGCCGATGTAACGAGCCGGACGTTCGATGATTACATACGCGTAAGCGGCCACGTCGAGACGGGCGTGGTGGTACAGGTGTCCGCACTCGAGACGGGCATCGTGGAGCATAAGACCGTCGAGGAGGGCGCCATGATAAATGCAGGCGACATAATCCTCACGCTCCACAACCCCAACCTGCGGCAACAGATTCTCGATTCCGAAGCGCAGCTCGCCGAGAAGCAGAACATGTTGCGTGACACCGAGATAGCGATGGAAAAGGACCGGCTGCAGATAAAGCAGGACCTGCTCACCACCCGCACCGAACTCAACCGCAAACACCGCCTGCTCCAACAGCAGGAATCGCTGCTGGCCGAGAACCTCACTTCGCGTGAGGACTACCTGCATGCCAGGGAGGACTACGAACTGGCTGTGGAGAGCATGAACCTGCTGCGCGAACGCCAGCGGCAGGATTCCATCTACCGCTCCGTACAGGTGGGAATGATGCGCGAAAGTCTGGCCAACATGCACCAGAACCTCCTGCTGGTGCGCCAGCGGGCCGACAATCTCAACATCCGCGCCACACATGGCGGACAGCTCGGCAATCTCACCGCCGAGATTGGCCAAAGCATCTCTGCCGGCCAACAGGTGGGACAGATCAACATCCTCGACAATTTCAAAATCGCGGCGCTCATCGACGAGCATTACATCGACCGCGTGCACACCGGCCTGACCGGTGAGATGGAGCGTCAGGGCCGGAAATTCAACGTAACAGTCACCAAAGTCTATCCCGAGGTGACACAGGGACAGTTCAAGGTTGACCTCGCCCTTTCTGACACGCAGCCCGGAAACATCCGTGTGGGGCAGACATGCCACGTGGACCTCCGCCTTGGCGAACCCTCACAGGGTGTGGTGATTCCGCGCGGACAATTTTTCCGCAACACCGGAGGCCGCTGGATCTATGTGCTGAATGCCGACGGCACCGAGGCCACACGCAGGGATATAACCATAGGGCGGCAGAACCCGCGCTACTATGAGGTGACCGACGGCCTCACTCCAGGCGAACGCGTCATCATCTCTGAATACACCGATTTCGGCGATGCATACAAAATCATAATCAGCCGTTAGCCGCCGGTTGGGCAAAATGTATCGTTCCACATCTAATAAACACCAATATTTCACGTTATTTCACAAGCAATCAGAAGCATGAAAATCGAAGTAAAAAATCTGGGAAAAGTGTTCCGCACCGACAGTGTGGAAACCATAGCGCTCAATAACGTTT
Source organism: Muribaculaceae bacterium (assembly GCA_048222005.1). Lineage (GTDB taxonomy): Bacteria > Bacteroidota > Bacteroidia > Bacteroidales > Muribaculaceae > UBA7173. The sequence goes on from DBFWRP010000028.1 coordinate 4,141, forward strand.
CGTTCACCGTGGCCGACGGCGATTTCGCCGCCATCATGGGGCCGTCGGGCTGCGGCAAGTCAACCCTGCTCAACATCCTCGGACTGCTCGACAATCCCACCGGCGGTAGCTACATGCTCGATGGACGGGAGATGGCCAACCTGCGCGAAAGCGAACGCACCGCATTCCGCAAAGGGAAAATCGGATTTGTGTTCCAGTCGTTCAACCTCATTGACGAGATGACCGTGCGCGACAACATCATGCTGCCGCTCAACAACCTTAACCTCCCCAAGGCCGAACGCATAAAGCGTGTGGAGCAGGCCATGCAGCGCATGGGCATCTCCCACCGCGGCAACCATTATCCCCAGCAGCTGTCGGGTGGCCAGCAACAGCGTGTGGCCATTGCCCGCGCCACAGTGTCGAATCCCGGACTTATTTTGGCCGACGAGCCTACCGGCAATCTCGACTCGAAAAACGGGGCGGAAGTGATGAACCTTCTTGACGAACTGCACCGCGAAGGCGCCACCATCGTCATGGTGACCCACTCGCATGCCGATGCAGCCCGTGCCGACTATATCATAAACCTGTTCGACGGACAGGTGGTGGAATCGCTGACCGATAAACTCTGACCCCGCCATGCTCACGTTTTTCACTTCCGACCTCCGGCACAATCTTATAAAGATTGCATGCCTCACCATAGCCCTGACCATAGGGACACTGCTGATTGCCAAGGCATTTCTGGAACAGACTTACGATTCCTTCTTTCCCGATGCCGACCGCATATACATCGTCACCGAAAGTTCGCTTAACGATCAGAAGGAACAGGTCTACGACAAGACAGCCGGCGGCATAGCGCCGGGACTAAAGCAGTATGTTCCGCAGGTAGAGGCAGCCACACGCCACACGGTGCTGAGCTACGAAACTGACATCCAGCTCAACGACGGCCGCACCTTCAGTGTGGATGCCATCACGCTGGCCGACAGCTGCTATTTCGATGTGCTACCCCGCCCCATTCTGGCAGGCGACCCGCACACGGTGCTTGCGCTCGACAATCAGTGCATGATTCCGCGTTCGCTGGCCGAGAAAATAGGCGGCGACGTGATCGGGATGGAGATATGCTCACCGCAGCTGTCGCCCGACTACCGTGCCACCATCGGCGGCGTCTATGAGGATTTCCCCCACAATTCAATCATTACCAACGACATATTTCTCTCGCTCCCTACAATCCGCTTTTTCATGTACGACGGGCGGCAGAACTGGTGGGGCAACGACAGGTATCTCTCCTTGGTACGGCTTGCTCCGGGCGCCACTCCCGACGACCTGGAACCCCATATACAGCGCATGCTGGCCGACAACGTCGAACCGGAACTTCTTGCCACCTACCGCTACAACATCGGTGTACGTCCGCTGGTAGGCTACTATACCTCCCGCCCCGGCGTACGCACCACCATAACGGTGCTCGCACTTCTGGCAGCGGTGCTGCTGGTGAGCGCATGGCTCAACTATCTGCTCATTGTCATGGGGCAGATGGGAAAACGCGGCAAGGAGATGGCCGTGCGCAAATGTTTCGGCACAAGCAACGTCCGCATCTTCGGCCGTCTGCTCGGCGAGAGTTTCTTTTTCCTGTCGGTGTCGGCCGTGCTTGCCTTGCTGCTCGCGTTCAGCTTTTCCAATCTGTGCAACGACCTGCTGGGCTACACCACAGGCGAACTGTTCTCCACAGGAAAGGTGTGGATGATCGAGGGAGCTTTATTCATTGTGCTGCTCATTCTCACCGGAGCGTTGCCGGCATGGCTGTATTGCCGCACTCCGGTGGCACAGGTGTTCCGCCAGACAGGGTCACACCGCCTGAGGTGGAAACTCGCCTTCCTATCGGTGCAGTTCTTCGCTTCGGGGCTGTTGCTTTGCCTGCTGTCGGTGGTGGGACGGCAGTATCACCTCATGACACATTTCGACATGGGCTATGACTACGATAATCTGGCCATCCTGCATTTCTCCAGTGCGCCGCAGTCGAGCCGCAGCGCCGTGGCGTCGGAACTAAGCCGGCTCGGATGCGTGGCCTCTGTAACCTCTGCCGAACACGACCTCAGCCGCAGGGCTTCAGGCAACAACGTATGGCTCACCGGCAAGGATGAACACACAGTCAACGTGGCCGACATGTACTATGCCAACAGCAATTTCCTTGACGTGCTTGACATTCCTCTTCTGCAGGGCCACGGATTCAGCGAGACGGCCGACTCCACCGCCCATGAGGTGCTTGTGGAGGAACGTTTCATCGATGTGCTGTCAAAACTCGGAATGGACATCGGCGACGGTAACGTGGTGGGCCGCACATTCAATATCACTGAACATCTCGGTCTCGACGGAACCGGCGAATTCACCATATGCGGCGTGATAGGCAACATTCGCCGTGGCGGTCTCAACTCACTCACCGCCGACAGCCGCGCCGGCGTGCTTTTCCCAAGTTCGTGGATTGAGAGCAACCTTTACATCCGTTTCAACCGCCTCGATGCAGAAACACTTGCCCAGGCGCAGGAGGTTGTTGACCGCCTTCTGCCCGACCACGACCTCTACGTGCACCCCTTCCGAATGCGTATCGAGAGTCTCAACAACCCGGTGAGAAAATTCGGCACCTCCGTACTTATCGCAGGCATGGCAGTGCTGCTGATAACCCTGATAGGCCTGGTGGGCTACACCTCCGACGAGGTGCGCCGGCGCGCCAAGGAGATAGCCATACGCAAAGTCAACGGCACATCCACAGGCAGCATTCTGCGCATGTTCTGCTCCGACATCCTCAAGGTGGCTCTCCCCTCGCTGCTGCTCGGAGGCGCGGCGGCCGTAATCGTTGCGCGCCGTTGGCTCGCGCAGTTCACCGATCAGGTGCCGCTGTCGCCGGGCATCATGGTGGCGTGCATCCTTGGCGCCGTGGTGTTGCTCCTGGCTGTAGTGGTCCTGAACGCCCTTAGCGTGGCCCGCAGCAATCCCGTGGAATACCTCCGCGCCGATTGAATCGCCATTTTTACATAATTAAGGATGTGATTGTGTGCGGCATTCGATGGAATGCGTTATCTTTGCATAAGCATACCTATACCTATCACATTTTGCATCCATGAACAACAAACATAGCCTCCCTGCATATCTGGTAGTCCCACGTTTGTATCTCATAGTTATTGCTACATTTATCGCAGCCGTTTCGTCAACCGTCACGGCTGCGGTGACACATAATGACGTACAGCAGGCACTCAAGATGCTTGACAGGGAACTGTCGCACCGCGAAACCTACACCAACCGGCGTGAAGCGGGCATAGACTCACTCCGGCAGCAACGCTACGGCGTGTCGCCACGTTCAAAGGAATGGTTCGACGCCACCATGCGCATAGCCCGCGGCTACAGCTCCTTCAACAACGACTCGGCTCTGGCCTATTACACCGAGGGACTCAACGCCGCCGAAAAACTCGGATTCGACTCGATTGTCACGGAATTCAGGCTGCAGCGTGCACCCTATCTCTCCATTTCAGGATACATCGACCTCGCCATCGACGAACTTGAATCGGTTGACACACTCGCTTTGAGCGACAATCAGAAACGTACATACTTCAGCTGTGCGCGCCAGGCGTATTCCTATATCTCCAATTATTACGAAGGATTCATCTCAACCCACGACTACTGGAACAACCTTGCCGTCCAGTCGCAGAAAGAGCTGCTCCGATTTCTGAAACCGGGGTCGAACGAGTACCGTCTGAACATGGGTGAATACCTGTTCGGCATACGTGAATACGCACGAAGCCGGCAGATTCTTTCGTCGCTGGTCAAGGACATGTCGCCCGACTCCACCGGCTACGCCATAGCAAGCCACATCCTGGCCTCCATAGCCAACACCCGCGGAAATCAGGATGAACGCATCTACCATCTGGCCATGTCGGCCATTGCCGACACGCGGTCGGGCACACTGGAGGTGACCTCCATTCAGGAACTCGGCGGCCTCCTCTTTGAACTCGGCGATTCCCACCGCGCACACGAATATCTGGTAACCGCCATGAACAATGTGGTGGACTCACGCGCATCGGTACGCCTATCGCAGACATCCCAGCTGCTCACAGTGATCGAGAACGACCATCTGCGCCAGATTGCCAGCTACCGCCGCATAGTGACAGGCGCTCTGATAATCCTGGCCATATGCGTCATAGCCCTGATTGTGACCATATGGGTGCTCAACCGCCAGCTGCAGCGTTCCGACCGTCTGAAACACCATCTTGAGGAATCGAACAAGACCAAGGACGTCTACATGAGCCGCTTCCTCACCCTCAGCTCCATCTACATGGACAAGCTGAAGCAGTTCTCCAAACTGGTGAACCGCAAAATCTCGGCCGGACAGGTGGATGAGCTTGTGAAACTTACCAAATCGGGAAAATTCATCGAGGAGCAGAGCCGCGAATTCTACGCGCTGTTCGACGAGGCTTTCCTCCACATCTATCCCAACTTCGTGACGGATGTGAACAAGCTCCTGCGCCCAGAGGAACAGATAGCCCCCGCCGAAGGCGAGCTGCTGAGTTCCGACCTCCGCATTCTGGCGTTCATGCGTCTGGGCATCGACGACGCCACACGCGTGGCACAGATTCTCAACTACAGTGTCAACACCATCTACGCCTACCGCAACAAACTGCGCAACCGCGCAATAAACCGCGATACCTTCGAAGCCGACATTCAGAAAATCGGCGACTGACACCCCGGACTACTCGCCACACGAAACACTCTCAATAAGCACATGCCCACAGCCTACTGGTTCTGCCCTGAAAACGACATAGCACTCGGACGCGACACGGCTTCGTTCACCCCGCCGCGTCAGGCCGCCATGCTTGGCCGCTACGGTGCACCACTCCCCTGGTGGAGCGGCACTCCCGGCGATGTGGTGCTTGTTCCGGCTGACATGTCGAAACTGGAGCGCTACGCGCTTGCACAATGGCAGACAACCGTAACCGAGGCTTTCGGAGAAGGACCGCAATTTGCCACCTCCCTCAACGGCATCAACAGTGTAACCCGGCTACAGCCTTGGGGCATAAGCCGCTACTCGGCGCACTGGCTGAAACGTGCGGGTGCACCTGCACATCTGACCGATGCCATGAACGCAAAGGCGCAGGAATGCCGACGCCTGAGCCACAGGCGCAGCTCAATCCGCATCTGCGAACTCCTGACCGAAGCCATAAAGGCCGGAATGCTGACGATGCCGGTGCCACACCTCCCTGTCGAAGCATTCTCCCCCGACGATGCGAACAGGGCCATTGCAGAGTTCGGCGATGTGTTCGTTAAATCCCCGTGGTCCTCAAGCGGACGCGGTGTGCTGCACGGACACGCAGACGCCCCAACACAGCTGCTCAGGCGGTGCGAGAACGCCATCGCCACACAAGGCTCAGTGATGATAGAGCGGGCACACAAAAAGATTCTCGATTTCGCCATGCTGTTCAGGGCATCGGCGGGGAAAGTGACTTCTGAAGGATTGTCGTTGTTCTTCAATGTGCGTGACGGTGCCTATGGCGGAAACATGCTCGCATCCGATGCCGAAATTGCAGCGCATATCCGGAGACTACTGCCGGACTTTGATCCGGAGCTGCTTGGAGGCATCATGTGCCGAGTTCTCGAGACACTGATCGGCGGCAGTTACACCGGGCCTCTCGGCATTGACATGATGGTGGCGGAAGAGAACGGAAACACATACCTTGTGCCGTGTGTGGAACTTAATCTCAGGGCAACAATGGGGTTTGTGGCGCGCGATGTATACAGAAAAACCGCCGGGCGCTATAACCTTATGCAGATTATTCCCGGCGGTGTGCTCAATGGCGCCACACATGATGCCCTCAAGGGAGAGCTTGCGGACCTCGTGCCGCCAAATCCTTATTTCCGCATCATTGCCCGCCATAGCGATATGCCAGAGCTATGATGCATGATAGCTCGTTTGAAAAAAACACCCACTTTTGGAATCCGTTCACTCTGCAGCTTTCATCCTGCTCTGGTCCGACGGATTGATTTTCTTACCTTTCAGACTCTTTATATAGTCCGTAAGATCGGCATGCATTATGCGGCCGCTGCGGGCAATCTCCTTGCCGCGTGTAAGGGGAGCCATATAGTCGCCGCCGTTCATCAGATAGTCAATCGTAGCCACGCGGTAAGTTTTCTGCGGGTCAATCGGTTTTCCGTTGATGGTCACCGAGGTGCAACGGCCTGTGGCTGGATTGAACACCGCCTCTACACCATCGCTCACCCCGTCGCCTCCACGCGAGGCCATCACATCCAGCGCATCCTTGAGGTCGGCACCTGAAATCTCCTCCACCACAATGCGGTTGTTGAACGGCTGCATCATTATGATCTCGCCACGGGTTATGTCTCCCTTGGGCAGACTGCGGCGCAGGCTTCCGCTGTTGGTGATGGCCATATCCACATCGCCATTGACAAGTTTCTTGCCTTCGGCCAGAACCACATCGCTGATAAAATTAAGCAGCGCGGGTTCATCGTTGGCAAGAGCCACGGCTGTGCGGCCGATCTTCTCCTTCATAAGTCCGTCGATTCCTGCCCGGTAAGGTGCGAGGATTGAATCGAAACGGGCATCGGTGCGGCCGTCAAGACGTGAATCGATGGTTATCTGACGGTACACCGGGGCTTTCACACCCACCGAATCAAGGTCGATTTCAATCTCATTGACCACCTGCGCACCCTTCCCGGCCTGTGCCACCAGCACAGGGCGTCCGTCGGCATTCATCACCCACTCGTCGCCGCTGCCCGGCTTGATGGTGGTGTGCGAATGGCCTCCGAGAATTATGTCGATATCTTCCGACGCTTCGGCCACCTGACGGTCGGATGGTGTAACACCATCATAGCCCAGATGCGTCACAGCTACAACGACATCCACTTTTTCGTTATGCTTGAGATGCCAGGCGGTGGCATTGGCAGCCTTGATGGCATCCATATATTTCACTCCGTCGTAGTTACCCTCCGAAATCATCCCCTTTGGAATGAGATTCAGACCTATGAATGCCACTTTTTTACCACCTATCTCCTTGATTACGTAAGGCTTGAAAAAACGCTCTATATTGCTGTCGGAAAGGTCGTAATTGGTGGTAATCCACTGGGTGTGGCTCTGTTCGAGATTCTTTTCGAGAGCCTTCACGCCGTTGTCGAAGTCGTGGTTGCCGAGCACGGCCAGGTCATAGCCCAGCTCGTTCATCATCTTCATCTCCACTTCGCCACCATAAAGGGTAAAGAACAGCGTGCCCTGCACGGCATCCCCTGCATCAATAAGCAATGTGTTTGGGTTGACGGCACGGATGCTGTCGACAACCACCTGACGGCGTGCTATGCCGCCAAGGCCCTTGTCGTTGGGGTCAATCTGGCTGTGAGTATCGTTGGTATGCACAAGCACAAGCTTCTCGGCCTGCATCCCCATGCACACCGCGGCGGCTGCAACTGCAGCAAAAACATATCTTCTTTTCATGGAAAAATCTTCTTATTATCTGATACGGACAGGTATTCTTATTTATTAAACACAAAAGTACCAAATTCTTTGACTATGACATGCATTTTCACAATTATTGGCTAAATTTGTAAACAACCACACGACACTTAACGCATTTTCATCAATGAAGCGGCTAAAGGCATTACAATCATTTTTTGTGAGAAACCCTAATCACGCTTTCCTAAAGAATTCAAGCAACCTGCCGGAACCGACTTTCACACCCCATGTGGTGGCCATTGCTCCCGACAAATTCAAAGGGACATTGACGGCCGGAGAGGTTGCCGGAGAGGTTGGACGCGCCGTAGCCGAAGCCTTTCCCTCGGCTGTAGTGCACCTTTATCCCATGGCCGACGGCGGCGAAGGCACAGCATCCGTGATAGCCGAAAAAATGCATCTGCAGCCGGCCACCTGCGAAGGGCACAACTCCCTGATGCAGCCTATCACGATAGAGTATTATCAGGATGAAACTGTTTGCGCCGTTGACAGCGCGGCCATCATAGGGCTGCCCATGCTTGGCGACACGCCACCCGACCCTTGGCATTCCACATCCTACGGACTTGGAGAATTCATATCCGCACGTATGGCCGAGGGGAAGAGCCGGATATATATAGGCATAGGTGGCACCGCCTCGATTGACGGTGGCGCCGGGATGTTGCAGGCCCTTGGGGCAGTGTTCCGCGACGTCGGCGGAAGCGCCATAGGCACCCACGACAATCCCGTATGTGCCGGTGACCTGTGGAAAATTTTCAGCACCGACCTGACGGCCGCGGAGTTGCATGCGGTCCGCGATTCGGTTACAGGGATTGCCGACGTAAATCTCCCCCTTATCCCGTCGACCATAGAGGAAGTTTCTGACATGAGCCACATGTCGAGCCTGTCGTTCGCATGCCAGAAAGGTCTCCCCTCCCACGATCTGCCCCGGCTTTACGAATCGCTTGCCAACTATGCCGCTGCCATCGACACTGCACTGCTCCCCACCTCGCGCCGCACAGCCTTCAACGGAGCGGGCGGTGGTGTGGGTTATGCCCTGCACCGCGTGCTGCGATGCCCGTGCGTGGCCGGAGCGGAATTCATCAGCGGATTATACGGCATATTCGACACCACTCCACCACCCGATTGCCTGATAACCGGCGAAGGGAGCTTCGACGCACAGTCGCTGCAGGGGAAAGTGACCGGCACCCTGTTGTCGCAGTGTGCGGCGCGTCACATCCCTGCATTTGTCATCGCCGGAAAGGTCTCGGATACAACGCCCGCAGCAGCCGGACCAACAGAAACATCCCGGTTCATGTCGCCGGGCGAGCCCCTCAATCATGAATCCGCCCTGGCCGCCCTCCGTCAGGCCCTCCCCTCGCTGCTGCAATCCATCCGCCATTGCCAGGAGAGAGAGGATTGAGGCGGCGGCCAGTGTTATGCCTCGAATGAGGAGCAGGGGGAGTCGGAGCCGGAGGTATGGGAGCGGGGGCAGTGCGGCGTGCCGAAGTGGCGGCATCTGGAGCAGGTGGCGCGTTCCGAGCCAACCAGTCCGGGAATGATGTTCTTGCCTCCTCCAAGGTTGCCGGACATAAACATCCACACAACGATGAAGAATGCCACAAAGAAAACTATGGCGAGAAGCACAAGCCCCAAAGTGATGGCCACGGCCCAGAGGATAATTACTGCCGGAAGTGCGGCTGCAGCAGCGGGATTCTGACGCAACAGGGCCACTGCCGTCCATCCGAGCGTACCTCCCAGAAGGCAAATAATATTGACCACGCCCACGGTTACACTGCTCTTGTCCAATCCCATCAACAGGATAAGCACCAGATCGAGCACAATGCAGAGGGCCACTCCTATGCCGAAGCCCACAGCCGCGTTTTTGAGGCTGAAGGACACATCGTATTTTGCAAGCGCGGCAAGACCCAGTCGCCATGCCACAAACAGAATCAGCGCCATAGCCAAAAGAGCCACAATGGCAATCGGCACCCATGCCAGACCGCCAAGGTCGTTGAACTGCGCCGAAGGCATCGAGATATATTTCCAGCACATCACGCAAAGCACCAGAAGGTCGGCAATGGCGGCATAAGCCCACACTGTGGGATTGGCATTTGACCGCATCCCCATTATGAATATAAGCAACAGGGGTAAGAGGGGAACAAGCATAGGCCAGAGATCGGCCAGCCCGGTGCGCGTGTATTGTTTGAAATCCACATTCCAGTCCGCGGCCTGAGCCACATCATGAGTTTCCAGATAATAGCGGAGAGTGGTACCCAAATAATGAGATTTCAGGTCGAGCTGTCGGTTCATGTAGGCCGTGTATTCATCCTCGGTCAGCAGATGATAGGCCGAAGCGGGAACATCAAACCCCTTTCCCTCCGACATCAGCACCGTGCCGTCAGGCTGTGCATCCTCGGTTGCGAAAACCATCCCCTTATCGAACGTCTCGGAGGTTTTCTCAAAGCGGAAGGCGTTTCCGTGATATGCGTATGCCTCGTTCACCGGGCATTCCACATCCTCATTTATCACATAAATGAACATAGGCTCCAGCCCGCGGGCGCTGTAAGGCTCAATAAAACAGTCGCCTGAGCCATCCACTGTTGGCTCTTGCGCTGCATCATTAAATGACTTGACCTGCTCCGGTGATGGTGCACCGGTGGTGCAGGCGTCAATCACCTCCTGCGAGACACCCGCATCGCGCAGAAAGTCGGCCAACGCACCGTTAGCCAGATCAAGGTCCTCGGGGTCCGAAGCACGGTGACAGAAAGCCAGAATGTGCGACCATCCCTCGAGATTGCCGCTCTTTACGTGAATCCATTGCGGATCGTCGTCGTCAACCTCCGATTCCGGCTGAGCGCCGTAATCGAGATAGCCCGCCACCATAGATGTAGCGTCCTGATATATCCACACCGGGGCTTGGGTGGTTTTCACGGCATAGTCATGCGATTCCTCGCCACGCATACCACAGGCAAAGCAGAGGACCAATGCAAGAAGAGACAATAACTTTTTCATCGTCGTTTGAAATGTGAAAGGATTTCGAATTGGTGAAGGTTACAATCGCAAATATACTGCTCTATTCCGGACCTGTCAAAAAAAACATGAATTTTTGTGGCGAAAAAATTTGGCAGAATGAAAAAAGCGTTGTAACTTTGCAGTCGCAAATGAGCCCAATAGGGCATCAGACAAAGCGATGGTTCGCTAGCTCAACTGAATAGAGCATCTGACTACGGATCAGAAGGTTACAGGTTTGAATCCTGTGCGAATCACAAAAAGGTGCCGAGGCACCAACTTTTAAAACAGAGTCCGTGCTTCTCTCTAACATCAACCGGACCGACAAATAAAAACGATGGTTCGCTAGCTCAACTGAATAGAGCATCTGACTACGGATCAGAAGGTTACAGGTTTGAATCCTGTGCGAATCACAATAAAAAAGAAGCGATATACCGGCACAGCGGCATATCGCTTTCTTTTTTCGCAAACCCGGAATTGAGGTCAAGCCGAAAGCACGGTGCATCAGCCGAAAGTCCGGCGCATTTGTTCAGCATAGGCATAGATGTAATCCACTAATTTGTAGGGACATGCCTTTGGCATGTGAATCATGAATGACCTAATATTCAGTGAATCAACGTTGTTTCACATGCCAAAGGCATGTCCCTACAAGCTGTTGGAAGCATTATCACATTAAACTACTTAAATTCCTTGCACTATAAATCCAGTCAGACCTGTTAATCCTGAAATCGGTATTCACAACATATGAGTCAAAAGAACAGTAACAATGGAACTCCAATAACCACAGCGCCGTTTGCTGTGGCACCGTCGGTGCATGCCGCCATCGCCGCCAGTCGCATCCTGTCGCGCTACTGGTATTTTCCGGCCATTCCCATTGCAACGCTGCTGATTCTGGGACTTTCCGACTGGCGCTATGCCGTAACGGCACTCGCATTGATATTCGTCGTGCTCCCGGCGGTGGCCATGTTCGGATGGTTTGCCGCCACTTCGAATGCAGACGCCGTGGCCGACATGACCGAGCACACCCTCCGGCTCAATCCCGACAACACTATTTCCATAATCCGCCCTGCAGACACACATACCACCGCATCAGATGCACGCGCATCGGTGTCGCTATTCCGCAAAAACATCGTTGTCTCCATACGGAGCAACGGCAAGACTCAGCGTATCATCGCGCCGGTGTCGGCGTTTGCCACTCAGGCCGATGCCGCCGAGTTTTACCACAGGCTCGATGTTTCGGAATAACAGGGAGATTTTGTACCTTTGCAAAGCATATGAACTTCACATTACAAGCCACCTGCCCCGGCACAAACGCACGGGCAGCCACCATACAGACCGACCACGGCACCATTGAGACCCCCATCTTCATGCCTGTGGGCACATGCGGCGCCATGAAAGGCGTGCACATGCGCGAACTGCGCGACGACATAAAGGCGCAGATCATTCTGGGCAACACCTACCATCTCTATCTGCGTCCCGGCACCGAAATCCTGCATAAAGCCGGCGGCCTCCACCGCTTCGGCGGATGGGAAAAGCCGATACTGACCGACAGCGGAGGCTTTCAGGTGTTCTCCCTTTCCGAGAACCGCAAACTCACTGAGGAGGGAGCATGGTTCCGCAGCCACATCGACGGGTCGAAACATCTGTTCACTCCCGAGAAAACCGTGGACATCCAGCGCATAATCGGTTCAGACATAATGATGGCGCTCGACGAATGTCCCCCGGGCATGTCGGACAAGAGCTACGCTCGCCGTTCGCTCGACCTCACCATGCGGTGGCTCAAACGCGGCTGGGAGCATTTCAACTCCACCGAGCCGCTCTATGGCCACAAGCAGAGCTTCTTCCCCATCGTGCAGGGATGCACCTTCCCCGACCTTCGCCACGAAGCCGCCAGCCGTGTGGCCGAACTCGGTGCCGACGGAAACGCCATCGGCGGACTTGCCGTGGGCGAACCGGCCGAAAAAATGTACGAAATGATCGAGGTGGTCAACGAAGTGCTCCCCACCGACCGTCCGCGCTATCTCATGGGCGTGGGCACTCCGGCCAACATTCTCGAGGCCATTGACCGCGGTGTGGACATGATGGACTGCGTGATGCCTACCCGCAACGGCCGCAACGGCATGCTGTTCACGCCCCACGGCATCATGAACATGCGCAACAAAAAATGGGCCGACGATTTCACTCCCATCCAGCCCGACAGCGACTGCTTCGTGGACCAGGTGTACACCAAGGCCTACCTCCGCCACCTCTTCATCAGCGGCGAACTGCTTGCCATGCAGATTGCCTCCATACACAACCTCGCATTCTACCTGTGGCTTGTGGGCGAAGCCCGCCGCCACATCATTGCCGGCGACTTCCCCTCATGGAAAGCCGACATGGTGGAACGCGTGACACGCCGCCTCTGACACCCCGGCACAGAAATACAGCAGCATCACACCGACCAACACCCGCCAAGAAAGAAATGAAGAAGCCAAAATTACCGGCATTCGAACCCGTCAGGCAACATCTCCCCATCAGCCTGCTCGACTGGTACATAATACGCAAATTCCTGGGCACATACGTTTTCTCCATCATGCTCATCATGGCCATCGTGATCATGTTCGACATCAACGAGAAGCTCGATGCGTTCCTGCAGGCACCGCTCAAGGCCACGGTGTTCGACTACTTCCTGAATTTTCTCCCCTATTTCGCCAACCAGTTCAGCCCGCTGTTCACATTCATTACGGTGATATTCTTCACATCGAAACTTGCCGACAATTCCGAGATCATCGCCATGCTCTCGTCGGGCATGAGTTTCCACAGGCTGCTGCGTCCCTATATGATTTCAGCGGCCGTAATCGCCGCCGGCACGTTTGTTCTCGGTGCCTACATAATCCCTCCGGCCAATGCCGAACGCATTGACTACACCAACACCTACGTACGCAACCGCCGTGTGGATTACGGCGACAACATAATGATGCAGGTGGCTCCGGGGCGCATAGCCTACATGAGCCGCTACGACAACACTACGAAAACCGGCTACCGCTTCTCGCTCGAGGAATTCAAGGACAAGAAACTGGTGTCGCGCCTCACTGCCCTGTCGATCAAATGGGACACCCTCTACCAGTGGAAAGTGCGCGACTACATGATCCGCGACATTCAGGGCGACCGCGAGATAATCAAGAAGGGGAATGAACTTGACACGGTGATCCCTTTCGAACCACGCGACTTCCTGATTTCCCGCAACGACCAGGAGACCCTCACCTCACCTCAGCTGCGCGAATACGTGTCGCGCCAGAAGGAACGCGGCGTGGCCAACATCAAGGCATTCGAGATTGAGTACGAGAAACGCTTCGCCATGTGCGCCGCCGCATTCATCCTTACGGTGATAGGCATGTCGCTGTCGTCGAAGAAAGTGAAGGGTGGCATGGGCATGAACATAGGCATCGGGCTCGTGCTCAGTTTCAGCTACATCCTGTTCATGACCGTCACCTCGTCGTTCGCGGTGTCGGGCCTGACGTCGCCACGTGTGGCCATGTGGATTCCGAATGTTCTCTACGCCATCATCGCCGTGATTCTCTATTTCAAGGCGGCGCGATAAATGAATTCCGTAAATTAATGACGGAACACGGCGGCCTCGTTGCCAAAGTGTGCTACATGTATGCAACAGATTCCGAACATTTCAAGGATCTGCTGCAGGAGGTGCGCATAAACATCTGGCAGGCAATCAACCTTGCCCCCGATGCGGGACAGACCGCCAAGCCTCTGAGAATTCCGCGTCATGCAACGCTGCGGATCAACCATTACCTGCGCACGATTCTGATACTATGCATCCTGGGGCTATGCCTGTCGGGCGAATTCTTTAACATACTCGCCTCTGCCGTATGGTTCAGAATTTACTATTGCTCATTTTTTGTCATCGGCATTATTGAGGTGCTGATTCTGCGCCGCAAACTGTGGCAACTTACTCCGGGAAACATCACGGTAGTCCAGGCAATCAGAGGGGTGGAAAAATTTTCCGTCCTCCGCAACCGCTGCAAAATCCTGAACATCTGCATTGCCATTCCACTGATCACGGCCATGTTCATCTACATCTTCAACAATATAAGCGAGAACAGCTACGGATTCCGCGTCGGCGGCATAGTCGGCGGCATCATCGGACTTGCTCTCGGCCTGTGGCTTGACTATCGCTGCCGCCGCGATCTGCGGCTGATGCGCGAATACCTCGGCACCGCTACTCTCGACAACTCCGACGACATGGATTCACCGTCCGACTGACGGCGATAAATCATCATGCAAACCGCATAAATCAGGCGGTGCACCAGACATAGCCCCGTGCACCGCCGCTTCTTTACATCTATTTCTATTACTTATAGGCGTTGACCTCGACTGTATCCGTTTTTTTGGATAGTTTGAACGCTACGGGAAGCACATATTGGGTGCTGACCGCCTCCCCGTTCGCACGCCCCGGCTCCCAGCGGGGCATCTCGCCGACAACCCTGATGGCCTCGGCATCGAGACTTGGCGAAACACCACGCATAACGACAGGATCAGTCACCTTACCTTCGGCGTCAATAATAAATTTCACCACAACACGACCCTGCTCGTCGGCATCCATCGCCTCCTTCGGATAGATCACGTGTTCGCTGATAAATCTCATCATCGCCGCTTCACCTCCGGGATAACGTGGCATCTGCTCCACAGCCGTATAGACAAGCGTCCGTTTGGCATCCAGAGCCTCACGTTTGTCGGCAATCGATTTTTCTTTCTGCTCAAACGACGAAGGCTCTGCTTCGGCTGAAGCTTTCCGGGTCGTACCTACCGACACAACCTTTACCTTGTCAATACCTGCAATCCGTCCGGCAGTTTCGACCGTGCGGGTTTCGCCGTTTTTAAGCTTCACGTCAATCTTATTGTCGACCTTATTTACAGTCATGCTCTCTATGTCATTGACATCAATGTCTCCCAGACTCTCAATGTCTGTCTGCACGCTTCGGTGACTACCGGCTTTATCAACTACTACCACGGTTGCACCTGAATCATTGCTGGCAGCGGCTTCAACAACCGTTACGGACGCATTGCGCTGGGCAGCCTCCAGCTCGGCGCCGCTGACGGCCAAAGCTTCGCCATCCTTCAGACGTACCGTCATCCTGTCGCCGGACTTGTCTATGTCGATAGCTGCGATGTTGTCCGCATCTATGGATTTCAGTTCCTCAGCGGTAATCTCGCGCGGCTCGGACGAAGGTTGCGGCATTGCCGCATTTTCACTAACTTTGCTTTCCGGAGAATCGAACGCCACCTTGTCCGCACGTTCAAGCATGGACGCCACGGCGGGAAGATTGACGATTAACACTGCGGCTGCAGCCGCCGGAACCAGGGCAAGCGCACGCAAACGGCGGCCTGCCGACGATTTTTTTTGATACATCATGGTAACACGTTTTTTAAGTTTACTATGGTTGAGGCTGTTGGCAAGTGACGGGAATCTCGCGCCGACAGCCTTCTTTATTAACAACATCTGATACTGACGCGGCTCAACACCGCCATCAATCACGGCCATATCCGCCTGATATTCGTGAACGGTCTTCAACTCCTCACGCACAAGCCATCCGGCAGGGTTATACCACTGGAACACGGCCACCAGTTCGGCAAACAGCAGGTCGACCCAATGACGCAGGTGCAGATGGCGCGTCTCATGCATAAGCACCATATCGCCCCATTTTTCATAATCTTCGCGCGGCATCACCACATACCTTATCCAGCTGAACGGCGCCACACGCGTGCCGGAGGTCAACACAAGCGTAAACCCTTCCATAGGGCGCTTTTTGCCTGCAGCGATAATCCGCCACAACCGACCCACACGCCACAGTGTCAGCAGTAATCCGGCACCAACGCCAGCGGCATAGACAACCACAAGGATTCTGAGCCAGTTGTATGCAGGCTCCGGCTGAGGCAACCCGACAACACCGACAACCAATCCTGCCTCGGCGACTACATCGCCCGACGAAACCTCTGGAGTAGCGACAAAATCGCGCATTGCAGGCAGCAATGCAGGCATCACTACCGATGCGGTCAGCATGCCGAGGAGTGCCACGCGGTTGCATACATGCTGGTTCTCTCCGGCCATAAGCCATTTGTAAACCAGATACAGCAACGCCAGCAACACACTGCTGCACAATGAATAGGCAAACACGCTTCCCATAGGATTATTTTCTGTTTTTGTTTTCTATGATGGCGAGAATCTCCTTCAGTTCCTCCGCCGAGATTTTCTCCTCCTCAACCAAGGCCGACACCACATTGCGGTAGGAGTTGTCGAAATAATCACGTATTACATTGGCCAGCGTACGGTCGCGGAAATCTTTTTTCTGGGCGATGGCAAAAAAACGGTGAGAACCACCCACCACTTCATGCCCTACATAGCCTTTCTCCTCCAACACCCTGACTGTGGTTGCTATGGTGTTGAAATGCAGTTTGGGTTCGGGACAATGTTCAACCATCTCCCGCACAAACAGCGGTCCGTGCTGCCACAGCATCTCGAGCAGCCCGCGTTCGCGGTCGGTAATCAACTGGGGTTTTCTTCCTGCCTTCATAATTTTGTTTTGGGTTATCTTTATGGTTGGTAGCTATCTTAGCTAAAAAACAAGCGGCGCCAACTATTTAATTAGTTGACACCGCAAATATATAACTAATAATTTAGTTTCGCAAACTAATTTCTTAGTTTTTAGAGAAAAAATTTAGGCACACAGATTATTTAGCACTTGCCTGATTCACATGCCAAAGGCATGTCCC
>DBFWRP010000280.1:0-5359 GCA_048222005.1 Muribaculaceae bacterium
AGTACCATATCAGGCGGCTTTGCGCACGGCAACCGCCAATGTCCATGCGGCGCAGGCTCAGGTAGAGACAGCGAGGCTGGATTATGAGAGCAAAAAAGAATTGTTTAAGGAAGAGGTTATTTCGGATTATGACTTGCAGACTGCAAAGAATACCTTGACAGCCGCCAATGCCGCCTTGGAACAGGCCAAGGCAGGAGAGGTTGATGCACGCAATTCATTATCCTACACCGAGGTTAAAAGTCCGGCTGCAGGAGTTGTGGGCACTTTGCCGTTCAAAGTCGGAGCACTCGTAGGGCCGACAATCACACAACCATTGACAACGGTATCGGACAACACAAATATGCACGTCTATTTCTCCATGACCGAAAACCAGATGCGGTCTCTGATGGGTCAATACGGCACTCCGGCTAAGATGATTGAGGGGATGCCCGAAATACAACTCCAGCTTAATGACGGAAGCATCTACACCACGCCCGGCAGCGTGGTGTAGATAAGCGGTGTGATAAATCCGCAGACAGGAACGCTCTCAATAAAGAGCACTTTCCCGAACAAGGACGGGATACTCTGGAGCGGAGGTGTCGGTAATGTCATAATCCCGCATGTTGAGAAAGAAGCCATTGTCATTCCGCAATCGGTGACATACGAACTGCAGGACAAGATTATTGTATATCGTGTCCACGAGGGTAAGGCCGAAGCCACATATATAAAAGTGCGCACGGTAAACGACGGCAAGACCTATGTAGTTACCGACGGTCTGATGGCCGGTGACGTGATTATAAGCGAGGGCGTGGGACTCGTCAAGGATGGAATGTCGGTCAAGATAAAGAAATGAACTTATGAATCTGAGATATTTCATCGACCGCCCCGTACTCTCAGGCGTGATTTCGGTTGTAATTGTTCTTATGGGTATCATCGGCATATTTTCGTTGCCGGTGGAACAATATCCCGACATCGCGCCTCCGACAATCAACGTGTGGGCATCGTATCCCGGTGCCAATGCCGAAACAGTGCAAAAGGCCGTCATCATACCTCTCGAAGAGGCGATAAACGGTGTGGAGGATATGACCTACATGACTTCGACGGCATCAAATACTGGCGATGCGTCAATCAATATTTATTTCAAACAGGGGGCAAACGCTGACATGGCTGCCGTGAACGTCCAGAACCGCGTCAACGGAGCCTTGAGCCAACTTCCTGCCGAAGCCACGAAAATAGGTGTCACCACCGAGAAACAGCAGAACGCCGAGTTGCTGACCTTTGCGCTGTATGCTCCTGACGACCGTTTTGACCAGACTTTCCTGAACAACTACATCAAAATCAATGTGGAGCCGCGCCTCAAACGAATAGGCGGTGTCGGTAAAGTCCAGCTTTTCGGCTCAAACTACAGCATGCGCATCTGGATAAAACCGGATGTGATGGCTCAGTACGGACTCATTCCCGATGACATATCGGCGGTGCTTGCCCGTCAGAACATAGAGGCCGCCACCGGCTCGTTCGGTCAGAACTATGATGGGGCCAGTGAATACACCATGAAATACCGTGGTCGTCTGAGCACACCCGAAGAGTTTGGCGAACTTGTGATCAAGTCGCTCCCCGGAGGCGACGTGCTACGGCTCAAGGATGTGGCCACAATCGAACTTGGAGATGAATATTACAACTATTCTTCGGAAGTCAACGGTCACCCGGCGGCAATGGTGATGATAAATCAGAAGGGCGGTTCAAACGCATCTAGCACCATCAATGAAATCCATGAGGTGCTTGATGAGATAGGGCGCGACCTGCCACGTGGAGCGGAATTTGTAGTGCTTACCGACTCCAACAAGTTCCTGTATGCCTCTATAAAATCGGTGGCCCGCACTCTGTTGGAGGCAATCCTGTTGGTTGTGATTGTGGTTTATGTGTTCCTTCAGGATATAAAGTCAACGCTGATCCCCACAATCTCGATATTTGTATCCATCATCGGCACTTTTGCAGTGATGTCGTTGATCGGTTTTTCAATCAACCTGCTCACCCTCTTTGCCCTTGTGCTGGCGATAGGTACGGTCGTGGATGATGCCATAGTGGTGGTGGAGGCGGTGCAGGCCAAGTTCGACGAAGGCTACCGGTCGCCTGTGCTCGCCGCCGATGACGCCATGAAAGGAGTGTCATCGGCAATCCTGACCTCCACCATTATATTCATGGCAGTATTTATACCTGTGGCAATGATGGGCGGTACATCCGGTGCTTTTTACTCACAATTCGGTATCACTATGGCTGTCGCTGTCGGTATATCGGCAATCAACGCTTTCACACTTTCCCCGGCGTTGTGCGCCCTATTGCTGAAACCGTACATTGACGAGAACGGCAACCAGAAAAACAACTTTGCCGCCCGCTTCCGCCGGGCTTTCAACGCGGTGTTTGACCGTATGAGCCGACGATATGTCGCAGGAGTAATGATGATAATCCGCTGCAGATGGATTATGTGGAGCACTATTGCGGTGTCTGTGGCGCTTCTTGTATTGTTCATGAACCTTACGAAGACCGGACTGATACCCGATGAGGACACCGGCACTGTGATGATAAGCATGAACACGAAGCCCGGCACCTCTATGGCACGCAATGGAGCCATTATGGAGAAAGTGACCCGGCGGCTTGACTCAATACCTGAGATTGATTATTCGGGAGCCGTGGCCGGATTCTCCTTTACAGGCTCCGGACCCTCCCAGTCAATGTACTTCCTCAGCCTTGCAGACTGGAATGAGCGAAAGGAGCCGGGGCAGTCGGTGAGCGACGTGATCGGCAAAATTTATGAGAGGACTGCCGACATACCTGATGCCACTCTGTTTGCGATGTCACCTCCGATGATTGCAGGCTACGGCATGGGCAACGGTTTCGAGCTTTATCTTCAAGACCGTTCCAGCGGCGATGTGACGGCGTTCAAGGCCGAGGCCGACAAATTTGTTGCGGCTCTCTCCAAGCGTCCTGAGATTGGCGAGGTGTATTCGGCCTTTGCAACAGACTATCCGCAATATTGGGTTGACATTGACGCTGCCCAATGTGAGCGCATCGGTGTGGCTCCGGCAGAGGTGCTTTCAACACTTTCCGGCTACTATACCGGGTCGTATGTGTCGGATTTCAACCGCTTTTCAAAGCTCTATCATGTAACGATGCAGGCACCCGCTGAATACCGCATAAACCCCGAATCGCTCAATCACATGTATGTCCGTGCTTCCGACGGCAGCATGGCTCCGCTGAGCCAGTTTGTGAAACTGACCAAGTCCAACGGTCCTTCCGACCTTACACGGTTCAATCTGTTCAACGCGATTTCCATAAGCGGCTCCCCTGCTTCGGGCTACAGTTCCGGTCAGGCTCTGAATGCCATTGCCGAGACCGCCGGGGAGGTGCTTCCGGGCAATTACTCGTATGAATTCGGAGGTCTCTCGCGTGAGGAGAGCAAGTCGGGCAACAATGCCACAATGATTTTCGCTCTCTGTCTGGTTCTGATATATCTGATTCTTTGTGCCCTGTATGAGAGTGTGTTCGTGCCGTTCGCTGTTCTGCTTTCGGTGCCGTGCGGATTGATGGGCAGTTTCGCATTCGCATATTTCTTCAATCTGGAGAACAACATCTATATGCAGACCGGCCTTATAATGATTATCGGTTTGCTTGCGAAAACGGCAATTCTCATCACTGAATTTGCAGGCAAACGACGGGAGGAAGGCTTGTCATTGTCGAAAGCCGCCTATTGTGCCGCCAAAGCCCGCTTTCGTCCGATATTGATGACTGTGCTGTCAATGGTTGTGGGGCTTGTGCCTCTGATGGTGGCACATGGCGTGGGTGCAAACGGCAGCCGCTCTCTCGCTACCGGTGTGATAGGCGGCATGATATTCGGCACACTCGCCCTTCTGTTCCTTGTCCCGGCTCTGTTCATCGTGTTCCAGCATCTTCAGGAGCGATTTTTCCCACGAACAAAATCAGCAAAGATAAAATGAAAAAAATCATCATACCGGCACTTATGGCCGCCATCGTGAGCAGCTGCGGTGTCTATAAGAAATATGAGTGGCCGGAAATATCCGTTCCGGAAAGCTATCGTGATATTGATACTCCCGACACAACCACATTGGCCTCTCTGTCGTGGCGTGAACTGTTCACTGCGCCGGAGCTTCAGGCCCTTATTGATACAGCACTGGTTAACAATACCGACCTTTCGGTTGCACGCTTGAAAGTGAAGGAGGCGGAGGCAGCATTGTTTAACGCACGTCTGTCTTATCTCCCCTCTGTCGGACTGAATGCCGAAGGTGGAGTTGCACGGTTTGACGGCTCAACCTCGAAGACATACAATATAGGTGCCAATGCAAGTTGGGAGCTTGACATTTTCGGTAAGATGACCAATGCCAAGCGAGGAGCGGTGGCTGCGTTGGAAAGCAGCGAGGCATATCGTCAGGCTGTACAGAGCCAGCTGATCGCCACGGTTGCCAACAGCTATTACACATTGTCGATGCTTGATGCCCGGCTTGATGTGAACATCCGCACATTGGAAACATGGCGCAAGACTGTCCGGACAATGGAGGCTTTGAAAAAAGCGGGAAAGAGTAATGATGCCGCTGTACTTCAGGCACAGGCGAATGTGCTTTCTCTGGAATCCTCTCTGTTGGCACTGCAAAAAAGCATAAATCAAACCGAAAACTCGCTGTACGCGCTCATTGGCATATCGGATTATCCTGAGATCAGACGCGGAAGGCTTGTCGATGCAGTCTTTCCTGAGTCGCTTGTCACAGGTGTGCCATTGCAATTACTCGCCAACCGTCCCGATGTGAGACAAGCGGAACGAAATCTCGCACAGGCATTCTATGCCACCAACGTGGCCCGTGCCGCCTTTTATCCGAGCATAAGTCTATCGGGAACAATAGGCTGGACCAACAATGGGGGCGGTATTGTAGCCAACCCCGGCCAATGGCTACTGAACGCCATTGGTTCGCTTACACAACCGCTGTTCAACCGTGGCGCGAACATTGCCAACCTACGGATTGCCGAAGCGCAACAGGAGGAGGCGAAGCTCCTGTTCCGTCAATCGTTGCTTGACGCCGGGAGAGAAGTCAATGACGCGCTGACCGCCTTACAAGTAGCTAATAACCAGATAACGACTGCCGACAGTCGGGTGGAGACATTAAAAGAGGCCGTGCACAAGACCGAACTGCTTATGCGCCACAGTCCTACGACATACCTCGAAGTGCTCACCGCCCAACAGTCATTGCTTGATGCTGAACTCACCGCACTTCAATCACGCTATGACCGCATTCAAAGCATTATCACGGTATATCACGCCTTAGGTGGTGGTAAATGATAAAGCCAATACAATCATTACAACATAAAAGGCGGG
>DBFWRP010000281.1:0-1803 GCA_048222005.1 Muribaculaceae bacterium
AACCTTGGTGTTGTTTTACGGGGCAGTGGTGGTGTTTCTATATGAAGTTTGCGTGCGGAGCGGGAATGTTTATTTGGACTTCTTTCCCCAATACGTCTTGTTGTTGGCATAGCCGGCATAGACGATGGTATGGGTGCGCGGACTGGCTTCCCAGTCGGTTTCGCGTTGCAGATAAAGTTCCACTCCGTTGACAGTCAGAATCTGTTGGGCGGCATCATAGCTCCACGTACTGCCTTTCCAGATACCTTCGGTGATAGTGTGGTCGGCGGCGAGAGTCATTGTTGCTGAAGTTCTCTGCTCTCCATATTTGTATGTAAGGTCGATGTGTTCCCAATTGCCGGGCAATTCTTCTTCGGTGATGGCTACCTTGGGAACGGCTCCGTAGCGTTCAGGCATTACGAGAGGCCAACCGTCTTTCGTCCAGCGGATGCTGCGTACGTGCCCCATCATGATGGCGTTGCTGGCGTTGATGCCCGGAACATCCTTAGGCAGACGGCCTTGTGAGGCGTAGAACCAGTTGTCTTTGCCATCGTCGAAGATAGCGCAGTGGGCGATGCCTACCCAGCCGTAGCCTTTGCTGAACTTATAGGGATGAGTCACTATGGGCAGTGCATCGGCACCGGCGGTCACGTCTTTGCCGTCAATGCCCACGTAGGGACCGGTGATGCTTTTCGAGCGGACCACACGGGTGTTATAGGGCACGTCGAGAGCGTCGTAGGCCAGGAAGAGGTAGTAGTAGCCATCGCGGTAAATGACTTCGGGACCTTCACTGGCTTGCCAGCGGTTACCTGTCTGGCGGGTGGCGATCAACTGACCATACTCGGCAGGTGCTTGGCCTGTAGCCCAAGGTTGGCCCAAAGTTTCGGCAGGCTTGCCTGTTTCGCTATTGAGCTTGAGAGCGGCTATGCCGCTATGCCATGAACCGTAGACCAACCAGTGCTCGCCTTCGGGCGTGATGACATAAGAGGGGTCGATGGCATTCCATTTATAATAGCAATTGGCCCAATCATCCGGCTTCACGTTGAAGTTAAGTCCTTTGTCGGAAGCATTGGTGATGACGTAGCCTTTGTCTACCCATCCGTCGTTGTTGGAGGGATCGTTGTTTTCCATCAGGCCGATAAAGGCGCGCTCCGACCAGGTGTTGGCACCGTTGAGTGTGCCGGGGCAGACAATGGAATAGTACATGCGATAGAGGCCGTTCTTTACCTTGCGTACTACGGGAGCCCAATAGCCGAAGTCATTAACATTAGGATTGATTTCGGCAAGTCCCATTTCTTTTCGTATTTCATTGAGCTTGGGCACTACCCATTCGGGCAGGTTCTTCATTGTACCGCCGAGGTATTCCCAGTTGACAAGGTCCTTGGAGCGACGACCGTGGAAGTGGCCGCCTGCGGTGTGGACGTTGCCGTATGAAGCATCCGTCTGATACATGTAATAATAACCATCTTCGGCCAATACAACCGAGGGGTCGTGTACGTTGGCAAGATTCCATTGAGAGCGTTTGCTCCAGTCACTTATCGAGGTATAGTCATCGGAGTAGGTGGGGGCCACGTAATTCTTGAGTTCATCGTCTAAGCTTAAGCTTTCTGTGGTGGCCGTGACCACCTCTGAATAGACATAACGGCTGTCACAGTAGACGTATGCACGGATATAGTAGGAGGGACCGGAGGTCAAGGTTGAGAGGGAGGCACTGAAATTCTCATCGGCATCCACCACGTGGTCTTTGATAGTCGGTACGGAAGCTGCTGCACTGTAACAGAAGCCTTTCTTGACTATTTGGTTCAGATCACCTGTAACCGATGC
>DBFWRP010000282.1:0-3584 GCA_048222005.1 Muribaculaceae bacterium
CCTGCCACTGGCATGGCTGATAAAAATCACCAGCTTGTTACGGTGGCGTTCCTTGAATTCAATATACTGCCGATAGGTC
Source organism: Muribaculaceae bacterium (assembly GCA_048222005.1). GTDB lineage: Bacteria > Bacteroidota > Bacteroidia > Bacteroidales > Muribaculaceae > UBA7173. The sequence continues at coordinate 80 of DBFWRP010000282.1, forward strand.
ATCTGTGTGTATTGGAAGCTGTCTATCACTACAAAATCAGGTGATTTCTGACGTTTCAGCCGCAGGCTGAGCTGCTCGATGCTTTCATTGTCGATAAGCAGAAAGCGACGGTTGACCTCCATCATGCCAAAGCGGCGGAGTGTGTCCTGCATGGTGAGGCAGGCACCTTCTTCCATACTGTTATAGGCCACACGACCGAAACGGCAGAGATACTTGCAGAGCTGCATCACAAATGAAGTCTTTCCGTTACCGGAGTTCCCCCACACAAACCAGACACCCCGACGCTCGGGTGTGCCGAAAGCGTCATGCCACACTCCCTCAAAGTCCAGTGTGTCAAACTTCATGGAAAGCATCTCACGTACTCCCTTGGCATTACGTTCAAAAGTCTCACTCATTACTCTGCCCCTCCTTTCTGCTGCTCGGCACGGCGCTTCTGCGCATGTATCACCCGCTTCACGCGGCGCAGGTCATTGTCACTGGTTTCAGCATCTTTCAGCACACGTCTTATCTCGGCTTCACCGGTCAGCCCGTTGGCCTGACAGATGGCATACACGTCATTGCGGCTGGTGGCGTTCAGGTCAAAAAACTTGCGTCCGATACGGCTATTGATTTCCTTGTAGCCTTTCTTGTTGTATCTCAACCCGTTGTCCACACGCCGCTTGATATAGTCGGTACTCATGAACACGATACCCGCGCGTCCTTCCAGGCGGTTGTAGATGCTGATGAAGTAATTCAATACACAGTCCGTCAGCTTGTCCCCCTCATCGAAGATGAGCAGCGGGTTCTGGAGAAAACCGATCATACCGAGCGCATAGTCCAGCATGTCACGCAGGTTGCTGGTGCTGTCGGTAGGCGCACCCACCTGCTTGGCTATCTCGCGCACAAAATCGCTGCGTTTCATATCTTCCGAGCAAAGGATATAGAACACGTTGCGGTGTGTGCGACGGAACTCTATGGCGGCAGTGGTCTTGCCGCATCCGGCATCGCCCACCATCCAGGTGACATTCTTGTACATCTGGGCGTCGGCCAGCACGTAGGTGGCGAGACGGAAGTTCTCACTCTCGCAGATGGTCCAATGCTCGAAGCTGAAACCTATCTGCGCCGCTATGCGGCTGAACATGTCGTCGGAGATGCTTTCGTACTTGGTGTTCAGAATCTGGCTCACCACAGCCGCACTGACACCCTGCAGGCTCTCGCTGGCGCGGTTGCGGCTGGGAAAGTTCTCACAGTAGGCCATCAGTGCGTCGCGGATGGCATCCTTGTCTTGTTTGGTTAGTCCTTTCATTCTTGAATGGTATTTAATTGGTTATTGATTGCCGTTTAAAATCTGTCCAGTGCCAGCTCGTCCAACGTCATGTTGGAGAGTGCCTTGGTATATTCCCCCATAGTGGAGTAATCGGTTTCCGTGTCCGCTTCGGCCTCCTCCCGCTTCTGTTTTTCCGGCAGGGAAAGAGGAATATGGAGCTCGCCACGGTCATGCCTTTCACGGTATCCGTCCATCTTATTCTTGCTGAGGTTCTTAGGTTTGGGAGTGGAAAGACCGAAGAGCTCGGCTGCGATACGTTCGTCAAGGTCGAAACGCTCGCCTTCCAGCTGGATGGCGGCCATGGTCTCCTTGTTCCGGTCGATGGTTTTCCGCATGAAGCTGCTCTCTTCCGGTGTGCGCTCCTGCGTGGCGCGGCTGACAGTGACCTTAGGAGTGGCGGTGGCACTGTACTTGGCACCGGTGGCGGTATTCCGCCACAGCTCCACGCGGGTCATGTCCATAGGATCATACATCACGGTGAACTCGCGTCCGGTATTGCGAAGCGCCCATGCCTCGTCACGCAGGCCGTCGGTGGCATATACGGCGTAGTGGTATTTCCGTTTGTCTATTTCAAACTGAAGTCCGTAGTTGGTATAGGTCACGGCCTTGGGATGACACAGCCAGAACATTCGTATCATGTCAACCTCAGTAACGGGTTGCGCTTCGGGATTCTCGCTCATGCGGTACATCTCCATGTGTGGGATGCCAGTGGCGAAGTGCTTTTCCTCATTATTCCATCTGTCACGGCATTCCTTGTAGATTGTTTTCAGCTCTTCAAGAGTAGGAAGTGCGTAGGCGTTCTCTTCTATGAATTCCAGGTTGGGCTTGCTGTTCAGCTTCTTGGCGTTCACATTCTGTCCCGTGAAATGCCAGATGGCATGAAGGACCTGTGCCTGGAAACGGTAGAAGGCATTCTCTATGGTCTTGGACTGTCCGTTATAGGGCATCGTGGGACGGTGGAGTACCGTAAGGCGTTGGAAGAATCCCGCGGCGTCGCCTTTCTTGTGTCCTCCCTGGTTGTCGGTCACTATCTCGTAGGGACGGCTGCCGGAAACTTCCACGGCCATGCGGTAGGCACGATACTGGCAGTCGAAATTCTCGTTCGGGGCGATGTCATATCCAAGCAGGGTCTCGCTATAGGCATCCATCACTTCATATACGCCGGTGGTGCACATCTTGCCCTGTTCATTCCTGTAGTAGAGGTTCAACTTAGTACCGTCGCCATACCACAAGGCATCGCGCATCTGCGGGAGGCTGGTCTTCATCAGACTGGTGTACTTGGCTTTCCATTTCTGCATGCCATGTACCGCCGCATACCACATAGGCATCACGGCAGGGTCGTTGAGATAGTTCTTCACGGTGGTGGGCGACTTGATGATGTTCAGGCCGCGCTCCACCGCCTGGCGGTTGTATTCGTCGAAAATCTGCGCCTCCGTATAGCGGGGAACGATGCTGCGGCGGAGCTTCAGCAACAGCCGCGCCACTTCGGGAACCACCACGCGTGCCGCCTGGTTACCCGTGTTCTTGTTGACAAGGGCGGCGTAGCCGATCTTTTTATAAGCGTTGAATTTTTCGCGGAGACGGGTCTTGGGCAGTGTGTGTCCATAGTGTTCACGAAGCTTCTCACATGTACCTTGCACCGTTTCCCACACGATGGACTTGCGGCTGTAACCGCACTTGCTATGCAAGGCTCCGGTCTCTTTCTCCACACGGACCAGCTCGTTCATCACCTCGGCATTCAGCACATATTCGGCCTGGCGTTCCAGAGAAATGGCGGGTTGGTAGGTTCTATAGAATTCCACAGCCCTGCTGTCACTGCGGATAATATTACTCATTAATTGTTCTTTCATTTCTTCCAAAGCATTGGGATAAAGTCTGTCGTATGCCTCGCGAATAAGGGCGGGAAGACTGGTGTAGTCTATGAGAGCGTAGGAACCGGCCCCCTTACCGGGACGGACAACCCGGATCTTGCCCTCACGTACTTTCTTATCATAATTAGGTTTACTCAATATCCTTCCTTGCGAGACCAGCTCAGGAAAAGTGACACACCTTATTTTACCGTACATTTCCATAATCAGAAACTTTATACTTTTCAACATTGTGCAAGCCCCGGCATCGAACCGGGGAGCCGACCACTTCCGCATGGCAAGGAAAGTTCCGGACTTGCAGCCTGTTCCGGACTTTGCAGTTTATGGCCGT
>DBFWRP010000283.1:0-2817 GCA_048222005.1 Muribaculaceae bacterium
GGATAGGTGTAAGCCTCGATGGTGGCGCCGAAATCCTCGGCACTCATCAGGTTCAGGTACTTGATGTTGTCCGCCCATACGGGATTAGGCTCGCCGCCGGAGGGGCTCTCGTTAACGGCGCTCAGGCCATACCAGGGCACACCTTTGTCGTATGCATTGTCCTCGCCCATCGGGAACAGGACGCCGTGGTCGACGCCAGTCTCATACAGACGCTTGCCGACTTCATCCCATTTGATCTTCATAGCTGTTTCCTCCTTGTAAGGTTAGAAATATAGGTTGAACACGTCATGGTTCAGGTTTTCTTTGGTATAGTGGCGTTCATGGCTACACATCGGAAGAAGCGCGATCTTGCTTGGGATCTCGCTGTCAGGATTTCTGTAAATCACAGTCACCTGATACCGGTCGTGAAGCGCATAAGGCTGATTGTCAGCAAAAGTAGGTTCAATACGGCTGCGCTCGTAAACGATGCAGTCATAAATCATTTCCTTGCTGGCGGGAGGCTGAAAGTACACACGGCACTTTTCGCCTCGTTCTGGGCATCCAAGAATGTCAGATAGCGTCTTCTGAAGAAGCAGTCTCTCCATTGTAGACACCTCCGATCGTCAGGATCAATCTTGGATAATGGACTTCAACATTGGAGATTTTCCAATTTGCCCCCATAAAGCCAACATACCGCATTCGGTGGAAATTCTGGTTGGCAAACGGATCGGCGACTATGCTGATCTCATTTGCAACATTGATGTCGTCATTGAGCGTTTCCGATGACTGAAGACGCCTGGTGTTACGGGTCAAGTCTCCGAAGTACATCCGCTCCGTGATCTTTTCCACATATACACCAGGCGCCGTTTCCACCGTTTCAGCATAGCCTACCGGTCCGTAAAATTTTGCCATTTTGAATTTTCTCCCTTAGATGCCGTCGTGACCGGCATCCTCGGTCTGGCCGGAAGAGGCCTTCACGGGCTCTTCCAGTGCGATAGCAGACCACAGTCTGGTCAGCGCGCCGGACAGACGAGTCTCGATCAGGTACTTCTCCTGGTTGAAGTCGATGTCGAACTGGTTGAAGCGGGTGATCTCACCGCCCTTGGTAGAACCTACGGTGTAGTCGCTCAGGTTAACGAAGATACCCAGCAGGTTATGCTTCTTGCCGTTCTTGTCGGTGCGGGCCAGGTCCTCGAACTGCTCAGCAGTGTGCAGTTCGTTGATGTTAAGCGCGGCAGCCAGATCAGCCTTGGAGTTGTAGATGCGGCGACCGTTGGTGTCGCGGGCCAGCAGCATCACATTCACCAGATGCGGTGTGCAGAAGAAGTCGGGAGTACCGGTGCCCTTGAACTTCTCGCGGGAGTAAAGAGCCGCCGTGATGATCGCCTCAGCGTAGATGTAGTTCTCGCCGAAACGGGAAGCGGTGCCGGTACCCTGAAGCTCGTTGCGGGCAGCCTCGATGTCCACATCATAGTGGATGGTGTAGAGATCGTCGTCATTCCAGATAGAACGGACATGCTCCTCAGAAATCTTGTGCTCATCAGCCTCATCGCGACCGTCACCGATCAGGATAGCGGTAGCGACCTCTTCCAGCAGAGTCTGACGCATCACACCGTACTGGTACTCGACCACATCGAAATCGGTGATGTCGATGATGTCATCGCGGTGCATGGAGTCAGTGATGTAGATGGTCTGCGGATCGGTGGTGCGCTTCATCAGCTTCATGTTGCCGGAAGGAACCTTCTTCTTGCCCTTCTGGTAACCATGCGCGCGGATATCATCGCCGCGGGCATCCATGTTGCGGGTACGGATACGGCTGATAGGGCTCTTGTGGACCTTGTTCATGACCACATTGACCCAGCCCTGGTCACGGGTGATGAGCTCAGGAGCGCCGGTGCGCAGATCCTTATACTCGGGGAACAGGGCCTCGATGTCGTCGATACCGTGCTTCAGAGTATCGTTATGCTGCTCGGCGTAGAGCTTCATAGCCCCCTGAAGAGTGCCGACGCTCTTGAGCTTGGCGTTGGCAATGATCTCAGTCTGAGCAGAATGGCTCAGGGTGGTCGCCTGATTGTCCTCAGGCTTCTCGAAAACATTGCGTTTCATAGTCTTGTCTCCTCCTTCGGATTTGTCAGAATGTTCGATGTGGCCGTCGTCCTTCTTCTCTTCGCCATCATCGTCGTCAGAATCGCTGTGGGCCATAGCATTGGCGAGCAGAGCAACCACAACGGTCTTCTGCTTTTCGGTCAGGCTGTTGATGACATCTTCAACGGTATCGCCGTCTCCGGTGTCTTTCTTGTCGCCATCAGCGGACTTCTTGCCGTCATCGGCAGAGTCATCAGCTTTGCCTTCGTCTGCATGGGCGAGCGTGATAGGTTCGTTGGCGCAGAAGATGACTTCCTGCTCAGCGCCCTCTCCATGAGCAAGATCGACAAAGTCGATGAATGCTCCGGGATTCGCACCGGCGACCACAAGACTCAGCTCCTTGATGTCGCCATGCATCACATTTCCGCCCTGCTGCTTCAGGCCGTTGGCATAGATGGACAGGGAATCCACATCTCCATGCTGCACGATCAGCTTGGCAGCCTTACCGGCAGCAGTGTCGTTGAATGTGCAGTAAGCGTAAACGCCATCCTCGCGGTTTTCCAGCAGCGCATGGCCAAGAATATTGGTCGGGTCGTCGTGCTGGTGATTCCATACGAGGGGGACGGTCTTTCCGTCGCAATGCGCAAATGCATCACGGCGAATGGTGCGGCCATCACTGCACACAAGATCGTTGCGCGTCGCCCAGCCGCTGAAGTCGTACTTAAGTTTCTTCTCCATTTTGATTGTTGTCCT
>DBFWRP010000284.1:0-7387 GCA_048222005.1 Muribaculaceae bacterium
ACGTACCGGTGCTTCCGGGATTGAATTCATACAGACCGCGGTCGTTGGCCAGCTTGGCTCCGTTGATGTACACCTCCGGACGCGCCGTGGTGTCCACGGCCGCAAGCACAATGTTGGCCGAATATTTTCCGCCACGCATCACGAACCGACTCTGCGGAATCACGAATGCGTTCAGCTCGTTCACGCGCACATCGCCGGCATCGACATTGGCGAGCAGATTCTGCAACGCTTCGCCCTCGGCGAACTTCACATCGTTCTGCAGCTTTGTGAGGAGTGTCACTGCAGCCACCACAGGCTGGTTGTCGAACTTCGATTCCTCCCAGCTCTGCTTGCCGAGAGTGCCTTTGCGCAGCACGGGTGCGGTGGACAGGGTCTTTTCAAGCGACATCCGCTTCACGGTGTCGGTGACGAGCGATGTTATATATGTGCGGTAAGCGTCCAGGTCGCGGCGCAAGGCTGCCCCCCGGCTTTTCGCGCCGACAAGCATCACCACCGATGCGGCCTCAAGGTTGTCGCGGTTCTGTATGTTGTCCACATCGGCATCCGATCCGTCGGCCTCGATTACAATAAGGCGTTTGAGCGAGTCGATGCGGTTGTATATGCCGTCGGTGACACGGCGCACCTCGGTGGCCTTGTCGTACCAGCGGCGCCCCTTGTCGGGGTTCTGGGCGGCGAAGGCCTCGAGCGAGGCGAGGATACCGGCATTGCGCTCCTCCACGTTGGTGTTGGTGCGCTTCAGCCCCTCCTCCACCTGAGTGAAGCCATTGAGCACGTCGCTCGACACGTTAAGGGCAAGCATGGCGGTGAGGACGATATACATGAGGTTTATCATCTTCTGTCGCGGTGAAAGCCTTGTGTTGTTGCTACCCATGTGATAACTTTAGGATGGTTGGGTGGTTGTTTGACTTGCGGGTGTTGCGGGGGGCACGGGCATACCTTCGGGCTGCATGCCTCCCATGGGGCGGTACATGTTGATGGTCATGGCTGTGATCATCTTCTCGTACACTGAATTGAGCTGCTGCATGTAGCGGGCCATCTTCTCGGTCTCCTCGCAGTAGCGTGCGCTTTGGGTTGACGATTTCACCCACATGTCGCGTATGTCCTTCAGGCCGGTGTTCACGCGGTCGATGGCATCGAGCTGCGACGACACACCCTTGAGCTGGATCTCATAGATGGTGTTCAGGCCGCTGATGTTGCGGTTGAGCGCCTGCATCTGCTCCACATAGCCGGTGGAGCTTGCTGTGATCTGCTGTGAATTGTCGGTAATGGCCTTGTAGCTCTGCAGAAGCACGTCGCTAACCTCATTGAGCGAGGCCGTTGTGGCCTGCAGGCGGCGCAGTTCGTTGGTCATGTCAGTGATCTGTGCGAGATACAGGCGCGTTGCATCGCTCACTGTGTCCATTATCTCGCCGGGCGAGGCGTTCTGCGACAGCACAGGAGCCTGGACATTTGCAGGAGCCTGCACTCCGCCACCCATCACCACGCCGGTTCCGGATGCGAAATCCGGACGGTCGTCGGGATTACCGGTGTCGAACACAGGGAACACGTTTTCCCACTTATATTCGCGCGGCGGACGGTCAAATGCCGTCAGCATGAACATGAGCACCTCGGTGCCCATACCGAGCGAGAGCAGGAAGTTGCCGCCCGGCAGGTGCAGAATCTTGAAGAGAGCGCCCCAGATCACAATGGCCGCACCTATGGAGTAGGCGAAGTTGAAGAAGCGCTGGCCTTTTTCGGAGGAGATAAAGGCGGATATGCCGCTTTTATATGTTTTTATCTTTCCCATCTGGCAAAGTCTGTGAATAGTTATCTTGGTTTATAGCAGAACATGCGGTGCCGTCTCAACGCACAGCCTCACGGTTCATTTCTTGGGCTTGAGCTGCTGGCCTCGGGCGAACCCTATCTGCGAGCGCACGCAACGGAAACCGATGTAGGAACGCTGTTCGTTCTGGAACTCCCACATGCGTATGTCGGAACGGATGTTGTGGGCGACATCCTTCCACGATCCGCCGCGCACAATCTTGCGTTTCATCTTGTAGGGGTCCTCCTGCGCCGCATCGTAGCGGTACTCAGGATTGAGGTCGTTGGTGAGTTTCGACACCCCCTCGGTGAATGCCGTCGAGGTCCATTCGCTCACATTTCCGGCCATGTCGTAGAGGCCGAAATCATTGGGGGCATACGTTCCCACGCGCGATGTGATGAGGTGGCCGTCCTTCACGTAATTGCCGTCGTTTGGCTTGAAGTTGGCGTAGAAGCAACCTTTGTCCTCGCTTATGGGGAGGTCGCCTTCCCACGGATACATGTTTCCGTTCTCGCCGGCACGTGCGGCGAACTCCCATTCGGCCTCGGTGGGCAGACGGTAGGGCTCGATGTAAACGCCCTCCTTGCCGAGCGAACGCTTCAGGAAGTCGGTGCGCCAGTTGCAGAACGCATTGGCCTGCTCCCAGCTCACACCCACCACGGGATATTCGCTGTAGCCGCCGTGGCTGAAGTACATGCGCACATACGGTTCGTTGTAGGCGTTCTCGAAGTCGTTCACCCATGCTGTGGTGTCGGGGTAGACGTTCACTATGTAGGTGTTCAGGAAATCATAGTCGCCGGTGAGACCGCGCGAGATGGTCTGACGCACGATTTCGCCCTCGTCGTTGATCCACGCCGTATCCTTCGAGATCATCGGGATATCGGTTGGCGCGGGACGGTCGGTGTTGTATTCGCGCTTGCGCGGATCGAGGCGATGTTTGCGCTTCACGGCCTCAGTCTGGTTGTACACCTCGTAGCGGTAGTTGAGCTGGTCGGGGTCGAGCTCGCGTGCGCCGGTGATGGGATTGGTGCGGTAGAGGCTCTCGATTGCGCGCGCCGCATCCTCGTCGGGGTTACGCCAGGGGATCGGTTTGCTCCAGTTGAGGTGAGGCGTGACAGGGTTGCCTTCCTTGTCCTCCTCGATCTTGAACTCCTCGTTGCCGCCATAGGCGGGATCGGCCAGACGCTCGCGGATGATTGAATCGCGCACCCAGAACACGAACTGCTTGTATTTGGAGTTGGTCACCTCGGTTTCGTCCATCCAGAAAGCATCCACCGACATCCCTTTGGGGTCGGCGGCCAGGTTCCATGCGCTGTCGGCCTTTGCCGGACCCATCTCCATGGAGCCACGGCTCACAAGCACCATGCCGTAGGGTGTAGGTTCGACCCACGATGTGCCGCCTACCCCGGTGACTTCACCCCCTGTGGCGCTGCGGCGCCCGGAAGCGCACGACACTGCCGTGAGGGCTATGGCCATCGGCAACAGATATAACGAAATATTCTTTTTCATTTGCATGTGGTGAGTTTTCTTCTGAATTACGTGATTTTTAAGCGCGGATGCTACCCTGTATCGCAGGGGGCATCACATTATGCGGATGCTTTTGTGCCTGTGTCGGTTCTTGTCGCCGAGATCGAGCTTCAGACTGTAGCCGGCGAACACCTCGTGGCTTCCGCTCGAAGCCTTTGAGATTGCCGAGGTGGGATAATCGTAGCTGTATCCGAGGAAAAAGCCCTTGAACTCGGCCGAAAGCGTGAGATAAACGGCGTCCTTCCACCTGTAACCCACACCTCCTGTAAGGAATTTGTTATAGCGGCAACGGGCCGTGGCCTCCCAGGTGGTGAAGTTGAAATCGGTCTTCACAAGCACCGACGGCATCACTTCAAATAACGTGTTTTTCACACGAATATTGCTGCCTGCCATAAAATAAAGCGTCCGCCCCAGGTTGAATTCATAGTTTTTCTCATTGGAGTTTTCGCCGCTTTCGGCATTGAGTTTCACCGAGGGGGAATTCAGGTGGGTGGCCGAAAGTCCGGCCCAGAACCATTTGTGGGTATAGAACAGACCAAGCCCCATGTCGAAGGCGTTGCCGCGTATGTCCTGCTGCGGGATGGCCTCGTCGGTGCTCTGGTGATAATCGTCGTCATCCGGGATGTAGACCTCCGACCCCTTGAATGTCTGGTCGAAGAATCCCACCTGCAACCCTATGGAGAGTGTGCCCTTGAAAAGTTTCTGCTTGTAGGCCACCTGTGCGCCAATGTTCATGTTCTTGAACAGGCCCATGCTCTCCTGCTGCATCACAAGGCCCACGCCGAACCGCTTGTTGAAAAGCTTGAACGGCATGTCGGCGAGTGCAAGAAATGTGCGCGGGGCATTGTCGATGCCCACCCACTGCATGCGCATGCCGCCACGGATTTTCAGCAGGTCGGTGGTTCCGATGGCCGCAGTGTTGTAGTAGGCCGGCACCTCGAAATACTGCGAGAACTGCGCGTCGGTCTGGGCCTTGGCCTGCACCGCCATAAGCAGCACAAGCAACGGGAGCACCCTGCGTGCCAGCTGCGCGGCAAGATGTGTGGCCAGCTGTCCGATATGATGTGTTGTAAGTCTGTTCATCAATCCGGTTTACTCAAAATAGAATGAGAGCACCACCATCTGCGATGTGGCTCTCTTCAGCGAATTCGACACACCGGCACGCAAAGGGTCGTCCACCAGGTCCGGACGGTCGTGATTGATAATATCGCCCAACCCGAAACAGAATTTCAGTTCGGGAATAAGCTTGAAATATGGGAGATAGAGGTCGCATCCGAATCCCACCGACAGCATGAAATCTGACGATTTCAGCTGCAGGAAGTCGGTTTTCTTCTTCATCACATCCACCGCCGGAATCACGCCTGCCACCACGTAGGGGCGGATATTGCGCAGACGCATGGCTGCGAACTTGATGTCGATGGGCAGCACAAGGTAGGCCGACTTTATGTCCTGCCGCTCCTCCTGACCGGTGGAGGTGTCGGCAAAACGTATCTGACGGTTGCCGAACCACATGCCCGGGGTGACGCGGACGCTGAAATAATCGTTCAGACGCAACGCGAACAGTCCGTTCACGCAGAATCCCGGCGAGAACGACGGCTGCTCCATGAACCATGTACGCCCGTCGTCGGTGACATAGCCGTTGTGATGAAACGATACATCGAATGTGTTGAGCCCCACCGAAAAGCCGAGATGCCATCGGCGGTTGTCGCTGTACGGACGGTTCAACAGCTTATCGTTCAACCTGTCGGCACGCGCCGGGATTGCACCGCACACCGACATTGCCGCCAGTGCGGCCAAAAGCAGCGCGCGGCAGCCGAACCTTATATGCCGAATCTTTAACGTCATCTGTAAATGATTGTTGATTAAGTAACGAAAGCCCGCGCCATTTATTGCCCTCGGCACCGGGAGGAGATACAAAGATGCAAAATAATGTTAAATCAAGCCACACCCCTCACCAGGCAGGGTGTTCGATTGTTATATGTTTGTAACATCTTGCAAAAGCAATCGGGTCCGCTTCTCTCCCGGCGCCCGCCGTTCTTAAGGGATAAAACTCAAACCTGCGCCGCAAGGCGATTAACACAGATTCGACAATGACAAAGAGGGACACCCACACCCAGACAACAGCCAACGGCTGCAACGCCACGTTCGCCCATTCAGCCGAGCCGTCGGCCAAATCATTGGGCCGCGCCGTGGCGCTGTGCATAGTGCTCATCGGCGCACTTGTGGTGGCCATAGGATTTTCGGCATGCACCGACGACACCGACGGACCCGGCTCCGACTGGTACATAAGCGGCGTGTGGCAGAACAACTCCTACCCCGATGAGGAGATGGTGTTCTACTCCGGCGGCTCGGGCTACTGGCAATCAATCAGCACAGGCGACTATCTTGACTTCGACTACTACTGCTTCGGCAACTGGATATACTTCACGTTCTACCCTGCCGGGGCTCCGAGCTACTACCTCGACTGCACCATCGACATGATCAACGGCGGCAGAATGAACATCACCTGGCCGCCTGGCTCGATGTACGGACCGGTGACCATCTGGTACACCCGCGTTGACTGACACACCCGCGTTGACCTACACCACACCCTCCTTAAGCAATCTTAACGGCCTCCATAACATGAGAGGCCGTATTTTTTCGTAACTTCGCGGCCGAAAGAACACTCCGAGTGCTTGAATACCTCGTAAAAAACAAGATCACATGCCAAACAAAACCCCGTCATCGCGCGCGCCGCTCACCATAGTATATATGCTGCTGTCTGTACTGTTCGTAGCGTGCCTCATCGTTTCCAATCTCATCGAGATAAAAACCGTCGACCTCGGCTGGTTCACAATCACGGCCGGCGTAACGGTGTTTCCCATATCCTATATAATCAACGACTGCGTTGTGGAAGTCTACGGCTTCCGCAAGGCCCGGCTCATGATCTGGCTCGGCTTCGCCATGAGCCTGTTCGTGGCCATCATGCTCAACGTGGCTATCGCGCTTCCGGGAGGCGCCGACTGGCACGGGCAGGAAGCCATGGAAACCATCTACGGCAGCGTGCCGCGCATCATGGCGGCCAGCTTCACCGCGTTCATTTGCGGATCGATGGTCAACGCCTATGTCATGAGCCGCATGAAAGCAAAGGCCGCGGCCGCCGGCGATGCGGCCGCCGGATTCCCGCTCCGCGCCATCGCGAGCACCCTCTTCGGCGAGGGGATGGACTCGGTGGTGTTTTTTCCCATTGCATTCGCCGGAGTGCTTCCGTGGGACACCATATTTTCACTGATCGCAACACAGACCCTGCTGAAAACGGTTTATGAAATCATCATCTTGCCTGTGACAGTGAAGGTTGTGAGCCGGCTGAAGCAGGCAGAAGGCATAGACACCGTCGACACCGGAGTCGACTACCGCTGGTGGCGCGTGGCCGACATCTGAACAAGCTCGTGTCATGCCGGATTAATTGCGGTGCGTCACTTTAAACCGTTTATTTCAAAAAAATTAGCGATTTTTCTTGCGAAATAGCACGAGTTTCAAAAAAAAGTGCGATATTTGCAGTTGCAAATTTTGCCCTAACCCGCATTTTTGCAACTACAAAGCTGTTACTCAGCCACATCACCGCTACTAATCAATTAAATATCACTAAAAGCATAATCCCAAAAACTATGACTAAAGCAGAAATAGTAAACGAGATTTCAAAAACCACCGGCATCGAAAAGGCCGCAGTTCTCGAAACCATCGAAAAATTCATGGAAGTTGTGAAGGACTCCCTTTCGCACAATGAGCCTGTATACCTCCGCGGATTCGGAAGCTTCATCATCAAGACTCGCTCGCAGAAAACTGCACGCAACATCTCCAAAAACACCACAATCATCATTCCCGAGCACAAAATCCCCGCTTTCAAGCCGGCTAAGGTGTTCATGGAAGACGTGAAATAAATAAATCCCAACCAAACAATTATTCCCCTTACTAATATTTACCGATATGCCAAGCGGAAAGAAAAGAAAAGGCCACAAGATGGCCACCCACAAGCGTAAAAAACGCCTTCGCAAGAACCGTCACAAGAAGAAATAAGGC
>DBFWRP010000285.1:0-2364 GCA_048222005.1 Muribaculaceae bacterium
ATCTATGGGCAGCATATTGTAAATCATATAAATCATGAATGAGAGAATAAAGAATACGAGAATAATGTATAATAATCTCTTAACTATGTATCTTCCCATAGGCACCCTCCGTTTGATATGCCCGCGCGGCTAAATGCGGGCTATGCCGTTAAGACTCTCTAAAAAACACGCCAACCTGCACAGGAAGGAATCCTTATAGACATGCAGATCGGCGCATGCGCTTAAACCTGTAACCGGAAGATCGCCTTTCACAACGCGGGGGGCATATTATATGCCCCCGCACAGTTGTTTGCGCTTAAAGCGATCTTATATTTTCTTCCGTGTTAAACCGATTAATAGTTCTCGAAGAAGTCGGCCTCGTCCATGAGATAGTAGGCTGAATAGCTATCATACTGAGCCGGATCGATGGTCATATTGAAGGAGAAATCGTATGCGGCGCTGTTGAAGCCGGTAGCAAAGTTGATTGCGTTCAGCTTGGCCACGCCGTCCCAACCGTAGTCGGTCATCTGGCTCAGTTCGCCGTAGAGACCGGTATTGAAGTCGGTGGAGGTATATACGATGTAGGCGCCGATCTCGGTGGTGGCATTGGGGTTAGACTGCCATGCGGTGATCAGCATGTCGGTTACGTTGTTGGGCTGAGTGCCGAAGTAGTTGATTGCCAGCGGCATGTAGAACTCGCCATCGATCTCAACGGTCTTGTAAGCGCCGTCGGTGGACTTAAAGGCGATGTTCTGCGGGGAGCGCTCATAGCCTTCCAGCTTCTTATAGCGGACGGGGTCGGTGCCGGCAACGTAGGGTTCACCCTTTTCGTTGTAGATCCAGCCGCCTTCGTCGAGAACCGCGTTAGCGGAGTCGGAGCTGTAAGCATACTGGTTCAGTATGATTTCGTCCTCAACGGCCTTGTAGGCGGAGAAGCCGGTGTAGTACGGACCATGCACAACGGAGCCGAAGCCGCCGGTGAAGGTCTGCGCGAACTCGGGACGGTTGATGGTGTAGCAGATGGCCTGACGCACTTCGGCAAAGGCGGTGGGACCAAGGTCGCAGCGGAAGCCGAGCTTACCGTAACCGGCGCGGTCGTAATGGGTTTCAGCGAACTTGCCTGCACCTTCGTCAACAAGCTTCAGGGCAGCCTTGGTTTCGTCACCGCCGGTGATGCCGGAGATGATGTCGATTTCGCCCTTGAGGAGCTGGTCGTTCTGGGTTTCGCTGATAACCTTTACATAGGTGAGGGTTTCGATGCTGGGCTTGCCGCGGGCATCGTCGCCGGGATAGACGGGGTTCAGCGTCAGGGTAGCGGTCCTGGAGGAAGCGTCATAATCGGACACTACATAGGGGCCGCTGTAGGGAAGATCGGAATCCCACTTCAGGTTATTGTTGATAACGTCAACCATAACAAAGGCGTCAACGCCGTCCTTGGCTTCCTTCTTATAGAAGCCCTCGGAGAGGCCGCACTCTTTGTTCTCGTTGACAATGATCTCGTTCTCGCCAAGGTACATCTGCATGGGAGCGGGGCTGAAGCCGGCAAAGGTTATCAGATAGTAGTAATTGGCATAATCAGCCTGATAGGTGATGGCAAAGGTGTAATCATCAATGAGCTGCACGCCCTTGAAGTAAACCGGATCGCCCTCGCCCTCATAGGCCTTGAATTCATCGAAGCCTTCAACAACCTGGCCCTCATTGCCGTTGCCGCCGGCAGCCACCGCCACATTGGTGGAGTTGACCAGCAGGGAAGCAATGTAGTTCTTGGCGGTGATGGGGGTGCCATCGGAGAACTTCATGTCATCGCGGATCTTGATGGTGTAGGTCAGGGTGCCGTCCTCGTTCTTAACGTGGGTGGGCTCTTCGGCAACAGCCATCATGTTCCATGCATAGGAACCGTCGAAGCCGGACATAACGGTGGAATAACCGGTGGTCAGATTCTGGATGTCCAGATCGGAAGAACCGGGTGAGGACTTGCCCCAGGACGCATTGCGGAAGCTGCCGGAAAGCTCGGTGCTGCTGCCGAGAATGAAGGAGCTGGTTTCGCCTTCCTTAACGGTGGCGGCAACGATGGCATCCGCGGGTCCCCAGTAAGGAGAGGTCGCGAAATTTTCAATCTTGGCATTGTAAACATCAAAGTACTGGTTGGAGTAAAGAGGTATTTCGCATACCATGTAGTTCCAGCGCTGGATGTAAAGCTTCCACCATTCGGCGTAAACGTCATCTTCGGTCTTGTACTTGTCGCTGCCCTCGGGTACGCTGCAGTTGTAAACCATGGCCATGGAAAGGAAGTCCATACCAAGCTCATAGGTCTTGCCCTCGTACGTTACGGTGGCGATGCCGTCCTCATCCTCTTCAACCATGTCTATGGTGATCTTGGAGCCG
>DBFWRP010000286.1:0-1112 GCA_048222005.1 Muribaculaceae bacterium
TAATATCTTCCGCAGTGGCGAATGTACCCATAATAGCGGTCGCAGCGGCACTCTCCGGGCTTACAAGATAGATCTTCGCGGTCGGGTTACCGGCACGTCCCTTGAAGTTACGGTTGGAAGTGCGGACAGCAACACCGTCGGTCGCCGGTGTCTGGCCGATGGCACAGCACGGACCACATGCGATCTCAAGAATGCGGACATCTGCTGCGAGCAGCATATCGATGTAACCGTCACGCAGCAGTTCACGGTAGGTCTGCTTGGAGGCGATGGCACATGTACAGCTCACGTCCTCGTTGACATGATGGCCGTTAAATACAAGAGCGGCTTTCGCGATATCCGCGTAGCTCGCGTTTGTACAGCTTCCGATGAATACCTGTTGAACACGTTTCTTTTCCGCATCCTTTAACGGAATCACGTTGTCCGGCTGATGCGGACATGAGATCAGAGGCTCAAGTTCACTCAAGTTGATATCGATGCACTCGTCGTACTCTGCATCCTCGTCCGGCAGCATCTCCACATACTTGTCGCCGCGGCCCTGTGCGGTCATAAACTTTTTCACCTGCGCGTCAGCCGGGAAGATCGATGTTGTCGCGCCCATCTCAGCGCCCATGTTCGCGATGGTTGCCCTCGCCGGAACCTCCAGGGCGGCCGCACTAGGTCCTACATATTCATATACATTTCCGAGTCCGCCCTTGATGGTGACGAGCTGAAGCATTTTTAAGATAACTTCCTTCGGGTTGCACCCCGGCTTTAAGGAACCTGTGAGGTTCACTTTTACGACACGCGGCATGGTCAGACGCATAGGAACTCCGGTCATTGCTGTCGCAACATCCATTCCGCCGACACCGATACAGAGCATGCCGATCGCTCCGCCGTGCGGGGTATGGCTGTCACCGCCCATGCTGATCTTGCCCGGGATACCGAATCTTGCAACATGGACCGCATGGCAGATACCGTTGCCCGGCCTGGAAACATGGACACCGAAGCGCTTTGCAGCGGACTGCAAGTAGATGTGGTCATCCGGTGTCTTGTTGTCAACATAGAGCAGGTTGTGGTCTAAGTAACTGACGCTGCACTCGGTACGGATCCGTTCAAGGCCGATGGCCTCGAAT
>DBFWRP010000287.1:0-1273 GCA_048222005.1 Muribaculaceae bacterium
ATACCTTATCAACCGGCGGCGGATCACCCGATTATTCAAACGGAAACGAAAGGAAGAAACGACATGAGGAATACATCCAAAATGACAACACTGGAAAACAAGTTCCCGCTATTGGCGGTTGAACAAGGCTGCATCATCTCCAAAGACGCCGACATCACGGTGGCTTTCGAGGTGGAGCTGCCGGAGCTTTACACCGTGACGGGCGCAGAGTACGAGGCGATACACGGCTGCTGGTGCAAGGCAATCAAGGTGCTGCCGGACTTCTCCGTCGTCCACAAGCAGGACTGGTTCATCAAGGAGAAGTACACGCCGGAATTGCAGAAGGAGGACATGAGCTTTTTAAGCCGCTCTTTCGTGCGTCACTTTAACGAGCGTCCGTACCTGAAGCACACGTGCTACCTCTACCTGACCAAGACGACGAAGGAGCGTAACCGGATGCAGAGCAATTTCAGCACGCTGTGCCGGGGGCATATCATCCCGAAGGAGCTGGACAAGGAAACCGCCGCGAAGTTCATGGAGGCTGCGGAACAGTTCGAGCGCATCATCAACGACAGCGGCTTCGTCAGGCTGCGACGCCTCTCCACCGACGAGATTGTGGGGACGGACGGCAAAGCCGGACTGATAGAGCGTTACTTCTCGCTCATGCCCGAAGGCGACGCCACGTTGCAGGACATAGACCTCTCGGCACGGGAGATGCGCATCGGCGACAACCGCCTGTGCCTGCACACCCTGTCCGACGCGGAGGATCTGCCCGGCACGGTGGCTACCGACACCCGGTATGAGAAACTCTCCACCGACCGCTCGGACTGCCGCCTCTCCTTCGCCTCCCCGGTGGGGCTGCTGCTCTCCTGCAACCACATCTACAACCAGTATGTGATTATCGACAACAGCGAGGAGAACCTCCAAAAATTCGAGAAGTCCGCAAGGAATATGCAGTCGCTCTCGCGCTATTCGAGGAGCAACAGCATCAACCGCGAGTGGATAGACCGCTACCTGAACGAGGCACACTCCTACGGGCTGACCTCGGTGCGGGCGCATTTCAACGTCATGGCGTGGAGCGACGACGCGGAGGAGCTGAAACACATAAAGAACGATGTTGGCAGCCAGCTGGCAAGCATGGAGTGCGTGCCTCGCCACAACACCATCGACTGCCCAACGCTCTATTGGGCGGCTATGCCCGGCAACGCTGCGGACTTCCCGGCGGAAGAGAGTTTCCATACCTTCATCGAACAGGCTGTATGCCTCTTTACGGAGGAAACCAACTACCGCAGCT
>DBFWRP010000288.1:0-1017 GCA_048222005.1 Muribaculaceae bacterium
GGATATGCGCCGAAAGTACGAATGACTACGGTGAGAAGACCTATGGCCACTCCATAAATAATCTGCCCCTTTGCTGTCATGGGTGAGGTTACGTAATCCGTAGCCATGAAGCAGGCACCCAGCATCATACCGCCCGTTAGCAACACTGTTACGGGAGACGCATAAACGGGATTGTACAGATGAAGCAGTCCGGCCAGTACAAAAACGGTGGCCAGAATGGAGACCGGAATGTGCCATGTCACGATGCGTCGGGCCAACATGTAGGCCAACCCTATCAATAAGGCCAAGGCGCTCA
Organism: Muribaculaceae bacterium; assembly: GCA_048222005.1. Taxonomy (GTDB): domain Bacteria; phylum Bacteroidota; class Bacteroidia; order Bacteroidales; family Muribaculaceae; genus UBA7173. Next base: position 296 of record DBFWRP010000288.1, read on the forward strand.
CCTCGCCCAAGCATCCCCCGGTCTGCCCGACGAGCATGTCGATGGCGTCCGGTAGCCTTTGGAGCACGGAAGCGTCTCCGCTCTTGATGGCTTCCTTCATGACGGCCAGCGGAGTGGCACCCGTTTCGGCATCAAGGTAAGCTGCCATTTGTCCGGGCACAGGCCATGTGGTCATCTGCACCGGAAATGAAACCAGAAGGAACACGCGCCCCACCAATGCCGGATTGAAGGGATTACACCCTAATCCGCCGAAAGTCATCTTACCGATGCCGATGGCCACCAACGCTCCGATGAGGATGATCCATATCGGCAGGTTGGAAGGCAGGTTGAAACCCAACAGCAGTCCGGTCAGGATGGCCGAACCGTCGGTTATCGTTACGCGGTCGCGTTTCAATACATATTTCGTTATAGCCCACTCGAAGAACACGCAGGCGGCCACGGACGTGGCCAATACGATTGCGGCTCCCAACCCAAAGAAATACAACGAGGTCAGCAGAGCCGGTATGAGTGCGATACACACTCCATACATATTTCTTTGTACACTATCCCGTCCATGCACATGGGGCGACAGCGATACAATTAATTTCTTTGCCATAATCTTTCTCTTTTATTTTGCATTACGAGCCCGGATGAGGGCCATTACTGTAGTCTTACCCATACGGATATTATCCAACATCGGGCGTGTGGAAGGACAGGTAAACTGGCACGACCCGCATTCGATA
>DBFWRP010000289.1:0-14227 GCA_048222005.1 Muribaculaceae bacterium
GCGTATTTGTCGTTGCGGAACACCAGGAAGCGAATCACGCGTTCGTCGCGACGGAAGGCGGTTTCGAGTTTCTTCACCAGTGTGGGATCGCCGTCGAATTCAACAAGAGCGTAGAATCCGGTCGATTTTTTCTGGATAGGATAAGCGAGTTTGCGCAGACCCCAGAGTTCTTTGTTCACGATGGTGGCACCGTTGTCGGTGAGCACGCCGGTGAACTTTTCTACCGCTTCCTTCATCTGGTCGTCAGACAAAACGGGAGTTAAAATGAAAACGGTTTCGTAGTGGTTCATTTGTAACTTGATGTTAATTAAAAGTTTGATTATGTTGAGCCTTGAGCCGGGCTGACGCCACGGTTTTCTTAGCGGCTGCAAAGTTAACTAATTCTTTTTGAATTCGCAAGCGTTTTGTTGTCGCTCTGGATTTTTGCCGTTTTAACGGGGCGGATCGGGGGGAAGCGCTTGCGGCGTTCGGTTACCGCACTATGATTTTCTCGGTTGTGGTGCCTGTGCGGCGCACGTAGATGCCTGGGGTGAGGCGGTCGGCGCTGATGCGCACCCCCTGCAGGTTGAAATATTCAGTTTCGGCAGGTGCTGCATCGGCTTCAGGCGCGGTTATGGCCGAGCTGGCGGGGAGGGTGGTGACGGTGCTCCGTCGGCTCCAAGTGCTTGGCTCGAGGCCGGATTCCGGCTTAGGTTCGGCTTTTACTCTGAAATCGTAGGCGGTTGCGGGCTGCAGGCCTGTCACGGTGTGGCTTGTGGCTGTGATGCCAGTGATTGTCACTACGCCGTCGGTCTGGCTCTGCGCGGGGGCATCAGCTTTGGTGTTTCCGGTGGGGGCTGTGGCGTCGCCTGTATAGATTTGTGTCGACATGAGATAAATGCGCTGCTTGGCTTCGCGGGTGGCGAACTGCACACGTGCAGTGGTGTAGGGCTCGCCTTCGATGGTGACAATGTAGTCGGAGTAGTTCGAGGTGGGTTTCACGTTTGCAGTTGAGATTTCCCGTCCCGAAGCGTCGAGCAGGGCGATGGAGAGGGTGGCGCTCTCGCCAAGTGCATAGAGTTTGGCCGAGACTTTCACAGTGACGATTCCGGAGCCGTCGAGGGTGAATTCGGGCGAGGTGATGCTGCCGCCGCGGACTGCCGAGCCGAGTTTCACCCCACCTGTCGTGCCTGCCCATTCCACATTGTCGGCGCGGGTCCAGTCGGCAGCCGAAGTGCTGTTGAATGTGAGGTCGTAAAGGAGGGAGTAGGCGATGTCGTAGTGCGGCTCGATGCGCAGGGTGTAGGTCATATCGGCGCCTGAGGCGTGTTGCCACGAGGCTGTGAATCCGGTGGAGGATATTGCCGTTGCTTCATTAAGAACAGGGGCTTCGGTTTCAGGCTTGACAAACCAGAAGGATATGGTTCCGTCGCTGTTGCGCGTCATATTGGTGACGGGCTTGTCGAGCCGGGAGCCGTTGTAGAGAATCGTGGCCGGGGTGGAGGTTGAGGTCAGTTCTGTGGCGGTTCCGTAGGGCCACAGATCGCCCGACAGCGTTTCTATGCTGAGTTTGTTGTCGGCGGGAATGGGGGTCATTCGCTGGCGCGCATTGTTGTTGACGGTGTTGCTGTACCATGCTTCGGCGTCGTATGCCACCCGGTAGATGAGCAGTCCGTCGGCTTCCATGAAGCGGTCCCAGCCCTGGCGTGCACGGTTCTCGATTACGAAGTATTCGTCGGTGTCGTCGGGGTTGGTGATACGGATGGCCTGGTCGGTCAGCGCATTTTTTTGGTTCCATACGGGCAGGGTATAATAAGTGTGGTCAACGGCCTCAGGCAACGGAACCCATCCCAGAAAGTTCTTTTCGTAGGCTGAGTATCCCAGAGGGGTGTCGCCGTAGTCGTTGTAGCAGCCGTAGTGCATTATCGACCATGCGTCCATTCCGAAGTATCCGAACATGTAGGAGGTCTCATAAAAGTCGGGAAGGCCGAGGCAGTGTGAGAACTCATGGCAGAATGTACCGATGCCGTCGATGCGCGAGGGGAGCTGGCCGTTCTGCTCGTTGAACACGGCGAATTTGTTTACGGTCACGCCGTTGAGTTTCAGTGTGCTGCGGTAGTCGGAGGAGCGGAGGTCCCACTGGCATGGCCAGATGGCATCGTCCACATCCGACGACGCTTCGCCAACGCCGGCGTAGAGCACGATCACCACGTCGCATTCGCCGTCGTTGTTGTTGTCATAGTCCTTGAAATTGATTTCGGAGGCGAGTCCGGTGCAGGCTTCGGCTACCATCTTGCCTATCCCCTTGTCGCCTCCCGTCGGGGCGTTCCCTCCATATGTGGCACGGTCGCCGGAGAGCTTTATCGGGCCGTAGACGTCGAATTGTGGCGTGTATGCGCCGTTGCTTTGGTCGGAGAAATACTGCAACGCGCTTTTTTCTCCGGTGTTGAAAAAGCGCTCGAAAGTGGTGTGGGCGTTCTGTTTGTCGAGAAAATCGACGTCGCTGTACGAAACGAGCAGTATGGGCACGCGCGGCGAGCCGCTGAACGGCACCTGCGAGGCTCTGGATGCTGCGCGCGATTGGGGCGCTGCTGCCTTGCGGCGCTGTGCTGCCGCTGCGGCCAGGGAGGCGAAATCTGCTCCACCTGCGTTGGCGCGCAGGAACTCTGCTTCGGCCTGTGTGCGCATGCCGGGATTGTGGGCTGCCACTCCAGAGATGGTGCCGTCGGCGTTAAGATAGCGGAACTGGCCGTCGGGTGTGCGTTGCACAGGGATACGGTCGTCGGCGGTGACAAATGTATGGAAATGTTCGTCGCCCATTCGTTCGACGGTGATTGTTGTGCCGTCGGGCTGTGTGCAGATGATGGCGCCGCGGCGGGCGGGGACGCCCGATGCCGCCTGCCAGCAAAGTGTGGCCGTGGCAGCTGCAAGGAGCATGTTTGCTAACGTTCTGAACATGTATGTGTAGATGACTTTGGATTTAATCAGTGTGGATGAATTCTGGTTGTAAAAGGCGGCAAGGCACAGGGCTTGCGCATGAAACGGGCGGTAAAGATACAAAAAAAGGAACGTCAAAATTTATGACGTTCCTTCTTTTTTGCTTTCTGTCGGGGTGACTAGACTCGAACTAGCGACCTCACGCCCCCCAGACGCGTACTCTAACCAACTGAGCTACACCCCGATTGTGGATTTGCCCTTCAAGCTTCCGGAGTTTTCGGCTGTGGGAAGCGTTGGGGCTTCCCGGCTTGATGCGTCCGGCGTTTCCGCCATTTGCGCTGGGCTTTCCTTTTCAAAAGCGATGCAAAGGTAGGGAGTTTTTTTGTTCCAACCAAATTTTTTCGAGCTTTTTTTGCGTGAAAATTTTAAACGAGCCTCTGGGAACCTGTAGCTATGGCACTTCAATCATCAGATTTTATGAGAAATGTGGGTGTTTGAAACAATTTGTCCGTTTGATGGCGAAAATTTTTGTAATTTTGTGGTTTAAATATGTGTGATGGCTACTGCCCCACAGAAAAATTAAGGATACTATGTCAACTGCATTATTGAGTTTCGATACCGAAGAGTTCGATGTGCCCCGCGAAAACGGTGTGGACATATCGCTTGAGGATTCCATGGCCATTTCAAAGTACGGCACATCGCGCATTCTGGATGTGCTCAAAGAAAACAGGGTGAAGGCCACATTCTTCTGCACAACCACATTCGCCACAAATGCGCCTGAAATCATGCGGCGCATAATCGACGAAGGGCATGAGGTGGCGGCTCATGGCTGCGACCACTGGCAGCCGCAGGCCTCGGATGTGAAAAACTCGAAGGAGGGGCTTGAGCGGATGACTGGCGTTACGGTGAAAGGCTACCGTCAGCCCCGTATGTTCCCGGTGTCGGACGAGGATATCGCGCGGTGCGGCTACAGGTACAACTCGTCGCTCAATCCGGCCTTCATTCCTGGACGCTACATGCATCTGTCGGAACCGCGCACCTGCTTCATGAAGGGCGATGTGCTCCAGATTCCGGCATCCGTGACCCCCAGGCTCCGCTTCCCGCTGTTCTGGCTCGCTTATCATCATCTGCCCGGTGCGCTCTACCGCCGGCTGGCCAAGATGGTTCTGCGCCACGACGGATATTTCGTGACCTATTTCCATCCTTGGGAGTTTTTCCCTCTGGGCGAGCATCCCGAGCTCAAGATTTCGTGGCTCGTGCGCAAGAACGCGGGCGAAGAGATGGCACGCCGTCTCGACCTACTGATAAAGAGCCTGAAAGAGGATGGCGCCGAGTTCCGCACGTTCAGCGAATTCACCGAAGAGAAAATCCCCGCGTTGCAGAATCTGAAGAAGGCATAAATAAACGGCTCAAGTCTCCTCAAAGCAGGTGCGAGGACAGAAGCAGACCTCGATGGCAATGTATACACTCATTTGTAGGGACGTGCCTTTGGCACGTGGAACAAACTTGATTTGCCGGATATTATCATTCGCCTGATTCACATGCCAAAGGCATGTCCCTACAAATTGGAGAATGTGACACCTGTTTGCAAGAATCAAATACACAGCAATTTCGACTTGACTCGAATAAACGAATCATAAATAATAATCGTAAAAAAATGACACGTCTTGCCATTGTATGCCCCTGTTATAATGAAGAAGCTGTGCTCGACCGTTCGGCCGGAGTGCTGGAGTCGCTGCTCGACGGCCTTGTTGCCAAAGGGAAAATCTCGGCCGACAGCTATGTGCTGATTGTGAACGACGGAAGCCGCGACAAAAGCTGGGAGATAATCACATCCATCCATCGCAAGGACAAACGAATCAAGGGGCTTGACCTTTCGCGGAATGTGGGGCATCAGAACGCCATCATGGCAGGAATGATGGAGGCCGCCGACCATTGCGACGCATTGATAACGATGGATGTGGACCTTCAGGACGATGTCAACGCCATCGAAAAGATGGTGGACGACTTCAACGGGGGCTATGAGGTGGTGTATGGCGTGAAGGTGCAGCGCGATGCCGATCCGCTGCTCAAGCGCATGTCGGCCACGGCGTTCTATAAGCTTCAGAGCAAACTCGGGGTGGAAACCATCTACAATCATGCCGATTTCCGTCTGCTAAGCGCCCGCGTGGTCAGGGAACTGGCCCGCTATGGCGAACGCAACCTGTATCTGCGCGGCATCATCCCGCTGTTGGGCTACAAATCCACCACTGTTGACGATGTGATTGGCAAGCGCATGGGGGGACAGTCGAAATATACTCTCCACAAGATGCTCTCGCTCGCGCTCAACGGAGTGACCTCGTTCTCGGTGAAGCCCATCTATGCCATCATGTATGCCGGCTGGGCGTTCGTGTTTATAAGCCTGCTGATAGGCATTTATGTGATTGTATCGCTAATAAACGGCTCAGCGGAACACGGATGGGCGTCGATGATGCTTTCCATATGGTTTGTGGGTGGCGCCATCCTGATCTCCATCGGCATCGTGGGCGTGTATATCGGTAAAATCTATGTGGAGGCCAAACGCCGTCCGCTCTACCACGTGCGCGAACTCCTCGACGACTGATTTGCCGGATGCGCAGACCGTGTGTCCATACGGTGTTAACCGAAATTTCGGGTCAAGCCGAAAGTCAGGTGCATTTGTTCTGCACAAACACATGTGAAATCCATTAAGTAGTAGGGACATGCCTTTGGCATGTGAATCAGGCGTGTGCTAATACGCAGTGAATCAACGTTGTTTCACATGCCAAAGGCATGTCCCTACAAGTCGGTGAAAGCATTGTTATGGAACGATGATATTTTCATGCACCGTAACTCAGGCTTGCCTCGAAATTTGGCAGTTTTTGCTGCATCCTCTTTTTTTAGTTTTTTATTGGCCCTTCGATTTGTTGAAGCGGTAGAGGCTCACTTTGCCACCGAGCATGGGCTTGGGGGAGTCGTAGATGTGTTGGAACACGTAGCCCTCTTTCTCGAATTCGGGCAGATAACCGTTGGCGTCATACTCGCTTATGAGCAGGAAGCCTGAATCGGGGCGTTCTTTGTAGAAACTCGAGGTGCGGTCGCCAAGATAGAAATTCACTTCAAAATAATGGAGCGGATCGCCGGCGGCAAACTCGCCCTCGGAGATAAATTCGTAAAGTCGTCCTTCTTCGGCAGGAGCGATGCGGTCTATTTCAGCCGCCACAGGCTTAAGCGATTTGGCGCTCAGCACTGCAGGCTGATAGGTGGAATCGAGGGCAAAAAATATGGATAACGTCACAAAAGCTATGGCCACCAGTGTGCGCCCCTGAGCTTTCAGCGTCTTCCGGCCTGCAAACCATGCCACAGCCAGAAGGGTGGGTAGAAGCACTGCGCACCAGCGCCAGAAACCGCCGATATTCTTTATCGCAGCGAACATGGCCGCTCCAGTGACGTCGTCGCCGGCCAGAGATGAGGGCACTGCTCCTGTTTTCACGGCAACGAACGCTCCGAACAGCAGCAGGGCCGCGCAGGCAATGATGTCGCCGTACAGCCGCACCACGCCGTAATGGCGGCGGCATAGCGTGATGAAGTAGCGGGACAGAAGGAACGCAGTGAAGGGGTACATGGGCATGAGGTAAACGCTGCGTTTGCTCTGCGGAAGGCAGTAGAACACAAAAATCACGATGGAGGCGGTCCATGCCAGCACAAGCGCGGGGTCGGCTTTCCGTATGCCAAGCAGCGCCATGCGCGGCGCCGGGATTGAGGGATGGCGCCGGTAGCTTATCGCGAACAGCGAGAGCAGCCCGAGCAGAGTCCAGGGTGCGAATCCTCCGAGAAGGGTCACGATGTTGAAGTACCACGGATTGACACATGACTCATAGCTCATGGTGCTTGTCATGCGGCCGAAGTTCTCTTCAAGCACAAGGTCGAGGAACGCCTGGCCACCCTGTCCGTAGGCCGCCACATACCAGCAGAGCGGAATGATCAGCGAAAGGATGCCCCATGCAGTCAAGGACAGGAACGCACGCCAGAAATTGGTGCCCCGCAGAAGCATGTAGACTCCGGCCACCAGGCATGGAATCACCATGCCCACCGGCCCCTTGGTCAAAGTGGCGCAACCCATCAGGATTATCGCGATTATCGGAACACCCTTCATCCCCTTTTCGTGCCATATGTACAGCCGGTAGATGGCTATCACCGACAGTGCCGTCAGCACCATGTCCACACGGCAGTTGGCGGCAGCACGGTGCAGTTCGAAGCACGACATCGACACCAGCGCCGTGAGCAGGGCGGTCCCTGCATCGGAACGGCGCGCGAAGAACGAGAAAGTGCACAGAATCATGGCGATGAATGCCAGCGCCGACGGCAGACGCGATGTGTACTCTGTCACCTCTCCGCCGTTGAGGAGGGAGAATGCGGCAATCAGCCAGTGAAAGAACGGTGGTTTGTAGGGTATGTCGCCACCGTTGTTGGTTGGAAGTATCCAGTTGCCGCTGTCAATGAACGACAGCGCCACCACAGCCTCGCGGGGTTCGCCCTTGGTGTGGAAATCGGTCAGCCCCAGAAACGGGAGGATGGTGAAGGCGCATATGGCGAGCAACAGCAGAAAATATCGTTGCGAATTGGAGTAATTCATGCTTTTGTTGGCGGTTTTGTCGGTAATGAATTGCAAAATTAGGCAATTTTCATGGCCTGCATGGCAGGCAAATGTGAAATAGATATAAAATACTGCAGCTTACCGCCGGTTTATCAGTAAATTTGCACCGTAACCGCCGTTGGTCTCTTCCGGTGGATAGAACGACAGATTCTTGCGATGAACAGAAAGATTCTTGCACTTGCCATTCCGGCCATCGTGGCCAATATCACCACTCCGTTGCTGGGGCTGGTGGATACGGCCATTACCGGCCATATGGGTAGCGCGGTGTATATCGGTGCTATTGCCGTGGGCGGAGTGATGTTTAACATGCTCTACTGGCTGTTTTCGTTTCTTCGTGGCGGCACGTCAGGTCTGGCCGCTCAGGCCTGCGGGGCTGGCGACAAAGCCGCTCAGGCTCTGGTGCTTTACCGCTCGCTGGCCGTTGCCGTGGGGATCGGACTGCTGATGGTGGTGTGCCAGACACCTCTGGTGAGGTTGCTCAATCTGCTTGTCGCGCCCGACGAGGACACCGGCGCCCTTGCGGCGGAGTATTTCAGGATACTTATTTACGGTGCTCCCGCCATGCTCGGCACCTACGCACTGTCGGGATGGTTTTTAGGCATGCAGAATTCCCGGATGCTGATGGTTACTTCGGTTGTGGTGAACGTCAGTAATATAGCGGTAAGCCTGATGCTTGTCTACGGGCTCGGGTGGCAGATTGCCGGAGTGGCCACAGGAACGCTTGTGGCGCAATGGCTCGGTTTCGCGGTGGGCTTGTTCCTGTTGCGGCGCTACCGTGTGGGGCGCATACCGTTGGGCGAAGTGCTCAGAGGAGGCGAGCTTCTGCGCTTTTTCAGGGTCAACGTTCACATGATGCTGCGCACGGCATGCCTCATAGCCGTGACGGTTTGGTTCATAAAGACCGGGGCAGCCCAGGGAGCGGTGGTTCTGGCGGTGAATACGTTGCTAATGCAGCTGTTCATGCTGTTCTCCTACATGATGGACGGCTTTGCGTTCGCTGCCGAGGCTCTGGTCGGTAAATATGTGGGCGCAAAGAGATTTGCCGATATGCGTGCCTGCATCCGCGGTGTGTTCCGGTGGGGAGCTGGACTTTCGCTGGTGTTTACATGCGGGTATTTTCTCGGTGGCGAGATGTTTCTCGGACTGCTCACCGGCGATGCCGATGTGATTAAAGCTTCCGGGGAATATTACATGTGGGCGGTTCTGATTCCGTTTGCCGGATTCGGAGCCTTTGTGTGGGACGGGGTGTTTATAGGTGCCACGCTCACCCGCGAGCTGTTGTGGTCGATGGCCGGGGCTATGGCATCGTTCTTCCTGGTGAACTATGCCCTGTTCCCCACGATGGGGAACCATGCGCTGTGGCTGGCCTTCATAGTCTATCTGTTTGTGCGCGGTGCGTTGCAGACGTGGATTTTTGCCCGACACGAGTTCTGAGGTTTAAACATGAATATAATAATATATATAAGGTAATAATGAAAATATGTGATAAATACGTCCGTTTGTTCGCCGCTATGTCTCTGGCTATGGTGTGCGGGCTTATGGCATCGGCCGAGAGCCATTATATGAAATATGTGCAGTGGGCCGACGAGGCTGTGGAGAAAGGGAAATATGATGATGCCATAGAATGCTACCGGGAGGCCATGCGTGCCGAACCGTCGAATCCGCAGAACGTGATGTTGCTGTCGAACATCGGGATGATACAGCATTATGAGGGAGAGGACTCGCTGGCATTGCGCACGCTCACCGATGCCAGGGCCATGGCTCCGAAATCGGTGGTGATTCTGGCCAACCGTGCCAAAGTGCTGCAGTCGCTCGGGCGTTCGGCCGACGCTTTGCTTGATTATGACAAGGTGATGGAGATGGACTCAACCTATGCTCCTGTATATTACGACCGCGCCACCCTCCATCTTGGCGAAGGCCGCATGCAGCAGGCCGAGGCCGATGCGCTGAAATTCTGCACTCTGCGCCCTGCCGACCTTCAGGGCACGCTTCTTATGGCTGTGATCTATACGAATTCAGGCCGTCCTGCCGATGCCGCCCCGCTTTACACAAAGCTCATTGAGGCCAAGCCTGAAGCCGTGTATTATTCGGCCAGAGCCATGTGCTATCTTGCCCTCGACCAGCTTGCGGAGGCATCCGACGACATTGCACGGGGCCTTGAACTGAACCCCTCCGACGGGGAATTATACTATTGCCGTGCGGTGCTCAACCGCTTGCGCTATAGGGAGGAAGATGCCAAGGCTGATGCCCGTAAAGCGGTGGAGCTGGGTGTGGCTCCGGCACGTGTGGCTGAGTTTCTTTAATGTTTTTTAACCACGGTCTTACTCTCTCCGGTTTGAAAGGCCTGCGGGAAAGCGTTAACTTTGTTTCTTAGTTTCTTAAAGTAACAGATCAATCGATAGTCCATGAAAAGAATCAATTGCATGGTTGCGGCTCTGGCCCTTGCGGCCACTGCCACAGCAGCCACCAACAATTTTACGCTGAAAACCGACAAGGTGGGCGCGCAGGTGCAACCCACTATGTACGGTCTTTTTTTTGAGGATATTAACTTCGGTGCCGACGGCGGCCTGTATGCCGAGCTGATAAAGAACCGTTCGTTCGAGTTCCCGCAGAATCTGATGGGTTGGAAAACCTTCGGCGGAGTGGAGCTGCGCGCCGACGGTCCGTTCGAACGCAATCCGCATTATGTGCGCCTCACCACTGCGGGCCATGACCACAAGCACACCGGTCTTGAGAACGAGGGCTTCGTAGGCATCGGTGTCAAGAAAGGGGAGAAGTATCGTTTCTCCGTATGGGCGCGTGTGCCCGATGGCGACAAGGCCAAACTCCGTGTGGTTCTGGCCGACAGGAACACCCACGGCCGTTCGCAGGACATCGCAAGCGCCAAAATCACTGTTGATTCAAAGGAGTGGAAAAAGTACACGGTGGAACTCACTCCCGACCAGACCAACGCGCATGCCGTGCTCCGCGTGTTCCTGCGTAAGCCCGACACAACGCCTGTTGATCTGGAACACCTGTCGCTGTTCCCCGTAGACACCTGGAAAGGACATGAAAACGGTCTGCGCAAGGACCTCGCTCAGAAACTTGCAGATATTCAGCCAGGCGTGTTCCGCTTCCCCGGCGGTTGCATCGTGGAGGGTACCGACCTTGACACCCGTTACCAGTGGAAGAATACAATCGGACCGGTGGAGAACCGCCCGACCATCGAAAACCGCTGGCACTATACGTTCACACACCATTTCTTCCCTGATTATTTCCAGAGCAACGGTCTGGGCTTCTATGAATATTTCCTGCTTTCGGAGGAGATAGGCGCCGAGCCGCTTCCGGTGCTCAATGTGGGTCTGTCCTGCCAGTATCAGAATGACAAGGAGAGCGCGCATGTGCCTGTAGATGCCCTTGAGCCTTACATTCAGGACGCCCTTGACCTCGTGGAATTTGCCAACGGCGACACCACCACGGTGTGGGGTGCCAAGCGTGCCGCCATGGGGCATCCCGCGCCCTTCAACCTCAAGGTGATGGGTATCGGCAATGAGCAGTGGGGACCTGAATATGTGAGCCGCCTCGAACCGTTCCTGGCTGCCATGCGCAAGGCGCATCCCGAAATCAAGATTGTCGGCTCGTCCGGTCCGGACAGCGAGGGTGACAAATTCGATTACCTCTGGCCCGAGATGCGCCGCGTGAAAGCCGACCTTGTTGACGAGCATTTCTACCGTCCCGAGGACTGGTTCCTCGCTCAGGGCGCGCGCTACGACAATTACGACCGCAAAGGCCCGAAGGTGTTTGCCGGTGAGTATGCTTGCCACATGCGCGACAAGAACTGGAATCATTTTGAGCCTGCGCTGCTTGAGGCTGCCTTTATGACAGGCCTTGAACGTAACGCCGACATTGTGCACATGGCCACTTATGCGCCCCTGTTCGCCCATGTTGATGCATGGCAGTGGCGTCCCGACATGATATGGTTCGACAACCTGCGCTCCATGCCCACCGCAAGCTATTACGTTCAGCAGCTGTTTGCCAAGAACAAAGGCACCAATGTGCTGCCGCTGACCATGAACGGCGTGCCTGCAACCGGGGCTGAAGGCCAGAACGGGCTGTTTGCCAGCGCCGTGCTCGACAAGGATGCATCGCAGTATGTGGTCAAGGTGGCCAACACCTCGAAGGAGGCTCAGGAAGTGAACATAGATTTCACCGGAATGAAGAAAAAACAGACTCTTGCCGGCGGCACGGCTTACACATTCCATGCTGATCTTGAGGCTGAGAACACCCTCGACAATCCCGATTTGGTCAAGCCCGTTGAATCCGCTCTTGAGGCCACTGGCCATAGCTTCTCGGCATCTGTTCCTGCCTCCACTTTTGTGGTATGGCGCTTCAATGTGAAGTGAATGGCGTGATTGCCGCATTCTGATTTAGGCGTGCCGAGGCACGCGCACAAAGACAAAGATATACAACCTGCAAAAACGCTGCTCCCGGAAGCTGAGATGGCTTCCGGGAGCAGCGTCTTTTTTGCCCATTGGGAGAAAATGCAGCAATTATAGTGGTGGCTGGCAGATGGGGGAGTGTGATTGCCAGCTGATGGGGAGAGAGGGTGCCGGCTGCTGGGAGAGTGTTATTTCGATTCGGTGTGCGGGCGGGAGAGCGTGAAGAGGAATTCAAGCCCTCCGGTCTTGCGGCGTCGTACGCTGACGCTGCCACCCATGGTGTTGATGCTGCTTTTGACAATGGGGAGTCCCAGCCCGGTGCCTCCGGCTTTGCGGGATCGTCCGGAGTCTACGCGGTAAAATCTGTCGAACAGATGCGGTATGTGCTCTTCTCCAACGCCAATTCCGTTGTCGTAGAACAGGAAGGTGTAGTAGCTGTTGTTGCGCCCTATTAGGTCGATGCCGATCTCGGTGCCCTGCGAGTAAGCCACGGCATTTTTTACAAGGTTGTTGAGTGCAGAGCTCAGAAGTCCTTCGTTTCCGAGCACCATGCAGTTGGGCGGGATGTTGTAGTGGAACTCCATGTTGCCCAGGATTCCGGATTCCTGAATCTCATCGGCCAGACTGAATACAAGCTCGTGGAAATCAATCTCCTTGAGCGGTATGTTGTCGCCCGATTCTTCCAGACGGGTCATTGTGGAGAGGTCGGCGAGCATGCTCACGATGCGTTCCACATTTTCCTGTGTTTTTTCAAGGAAATGGATGCGGTCGGCTTCAGGCATGTCTGGTTGATTCAGCATCATGTCGACATATGCTCTGATGATGCCTATGGGTGTTTTCAGCTCATGGCTTATGTTGTCGGTGAGCACTCGTTTCAGCCTGTTCTTTTCCTCGGTGGCTTTAAGCGCGATGGCGTGTTCGCGTTCCCTGTGCACGTTTGCCTGCATCCGGGAGTTGTAGATTGCCACAATCTGGCGTGATATGTCGCCGATTTCGTCAGATGGGAAATCGCCCATCGGTATGAAATCCTTGTCGGAGGCGGCTCTTTCGGCAAAGCTGTGCAGCAGGCTCACATTCTTTGCCTGATGTGCCGTGAATGCGAATGCCAGCATTGTGCCGAGTGTGCCCACACAAAAAATCAACACCCAGAACAGCGGTGTGATCGTGAGCTGTTTCCGTATTTCAGGGCTGTAGGGAAGATAGGTGCGGATTTCGATTTTATTGTCGGGGGTGATGCGGCTTGAAAAAATGAACAGGTGCATCCTGTGCGGTCCGACACGAGTGTCGTAGGCACGCGCAATGCGTGAGCTGTCGGGGAGGGTCTCGCGTTCTATGCTGTCATAGTTGTCGGGCACTCCTTCCCTGATTTCTCCGATGTGGTATAGCAGCCTGCGGGTCTCGTTGTCGTAGACCTGGATGCTCATTCCCCGCAGGTAGGTGTCGTTCAGGTACCGTTTGATGAACTGGAGGTAGGGCTGCACGTCGCCTCCGAGCTGGTGCATGTCCACGACATTTCCGTTTGCCAGTGTTACGCGTTCGATCACGCTCTCTGTGCGCAGGCGTTTTTCCTGCTTGTAGACGAACCATGCGAACGAGAGAACCACTGTCCAGATAACAAAAAATGCCGTGCCGAACAGCCTGAACTGATATTTTCTGTTCTTTTTCAGATGCATTTGTTGAAAATGCGTGATTAGTCAAGGTCTGCTTTGAATCCGTAGCCGAACCCGAGGCGAGTCACGATATTGTCGCCGTAAGGGGTGATTTTCTTGCGGAGGCGCGCTATATTGGTGTCTACGGCGCGGTCTGTTACTTCCACGTTTCCCCACACCTGTGTCATTATCTCTTCGCGCGAATGTATGCGTTCGCGGTGCGTAAGGAAGAAAAGCAGCAGGTCGAACTCCTTGCGGCTGAGCGCTACCGGCTGCCCGTTGATGTAGCACGCCTTCGCGTTGCGGTCGATACGCATGGTCTTGAAGTTGATGTCGGGCTCATACTGTGCCTTGGGCATGTTGTAGGTCACTTGCGGTTGCGGAGCCTGGGTGCGGCGCAACACAGCACGCACACGCGCTATCACTTCGCCGATGGTGAAGGGTTTGGTTATATAGTCGTCGGCGCCGATGTTCAGGCCCATCACCGTCTCGTCCTCGCCGTTGAGGGCTGAGCAGAAAATCAGGGGCACGTTCTCTGTGGCATGGTTGTTGCGGACGCGTTTGGCGAAATCAAAGCCGCTCAGCCGCTC
>DBFWRP010000029.1:0-8188 GCA_048222005.1 Muribaculaceae bacterium
TCTCGACTCCATCCGCACAGCACTGCTTGCCGGAGCCGATTTCGCACAGCTTGCGCAGCGCTTTTCCATTGATCCCGGTGTGAGCCGCAACAGCGGGCACATGGGCTACATCACTGCCGGTGTCTACCCCTATGTGTTCGAGGATGCCGCCTACACCACTCCCGTGGGGAAGATTTCTCCCGTGATCGAAACCCCGTTCGGTTTCCATATAGTAAAGGTGCACAATGTGCGTCCGGCCAGCGGTCAGGTGCTCGTGGAGCATATCCTCAAGCTCACCCAGGGCCTCTCGCCGCAGGAGGCAGACCATAAGCGTCTGCAGACCGACTCGCTGCGCACACTGCTTGTGGCAGGTGCAGATTTCGCCGAGATGGCGGCACGTGAATCGGAAGATCCCGGTTCGAAACGCAATGGCGGAAAACTCCCCTGGTTCGGCATCAATCAGATGGTGCCCGAATTCGAGCATGCAGCCTATGCACTTAAAAATGGAGAGATTTCCGAGCCGGTGAAAACAGCCTATGGTTATCACATTATCCACAAGCTTGACAGCCGTGGCATCGACACCAAAGAGGCGCTGACCCCCAATATCAAGAAGGTGATAGCATCCGACGAACGTTCCACTTGGCCCCGCAAACGCAAACTCGAACAACTCAAGGCCCGCTACGGCGCCAAGCCTGACATCCGCAATCTTGATGTCATTGAATCGGAGATTGTCAATAACGGCGGCCTCGATTCAACCCTGATGGCACGTTACATCACCGACAACCGCACTGTGGCCGTGGTTGACAAGCAGGAGATTCCCCTTTCGGAAATCGTGAGCGAAACCACTGCCCCCTATGTCGGTTCGGCAACCAATCAGGCTGCTGCCTTCCGCCAGAATGTGATGAATGCCCTTGATGCGGCCGTAATCGAAACCGAGCGCAACAACCTTGCCGCCACCAACGCCGACTACCGCAACCTGCTGAACGAATACCGCGACGGCATGCTCCTCTTTGAGGTTAGCGACCGCAATGTGTGGACCCGCGCCAAGCAGGACAAGGATGGACTTGAAAATTATTTCCGCACACACCGCGATGCCTATGCATGGGACAAACCCCGCTTCAAGAGCTTCATCGTGTTTGCCAACAGCGACTCGGTGAGCAATGCCGCAAAAGCTTATCTGGATGCAAACCCGCAGCCTGCCGATTCGGTGGTGACCGCATTGCGCCGTCAGTTCGGCAAGGACATAAAGGTGGAGCGTGTGATTGCCGCAAAAGGCGACAATCCCATCACCGATTATCTTGCTTTCGGCGCAGAGAAGCCTCAGCCCAAAACCAAATGGGCATTCTATTTCCCCTACCTTGCCAAGATTCTTGACAACCCGGAGGAGGCTGCCGATGTGCGTGGAGCTGTCACCGGCGACTATCAGAACTATCTGGAGGAGCAGTGGGTGGCTGAGCTCAAGAAACTTTATCCGGCAAAAATCAACAAGAAAGTGCTCAAAAAAGCCAAATAATCCCCCTGGGCACTGTGAAACAGTTGACATCTAAAGACGCAGACTTCCGCAAAGGAGGTCTGCGTTTTTGCTTATAAGTGGATGCCGACGAAAAGATGGTGGAAGAAAGTGTAGGAAAAATGTGTTGCGCGTGCCGAAGTTTTTAATTAACTTTGCGCTACGAGTAAAAACAATCAAAACATTTCCGGCAGATGAATCCGAACAGTTTGGTTTCAATCGATGAACTTTCGAAAGAGCAGATTTTACAACTGCTTGAGACCGCACGTTATTTTGAAGAGCATCCCAATCACAAGTTCCTTGACGGGAAGGTGGTGGCGACGCTCTTTTTTGAACCCTCCACCCGCACGAGGCTCAGCTTTGAGACGGCAGTCAACCGCCTTGGCGGCCGCATCATAGGTTTCTCCGACGCTGCTACATCATCATCGTCGAAAGGGGAGACCCTGAAGGACACCATCAAGATGGTGAGCAACTATGTTGACCTCATCATCATGCGCCATTATCTGGAAGGCGCGGCACGCTATGCCACGGAGGTGACGGAAGTGCCGGTTATCAATGCCGGCGACGGTGCCAACCAGCATCCGTCGCAGACCATGCTCGACCTCTATTCGATTCTGAAAACGCAGGGCACACTGGAAAATCTGACCATCACGATGGTGGGCGACCTCAAGTACGGCCGCACGGTGCACTCTCTGCTCATGGCCATGAAATTTTTCAAGCCGAAGTTCCGCTTTGTGGCATGCGACGAACTGCGCATGCCCCGCGAATACATCGATTTCTGCCGTGAGCAGGGTATCGAGTTCGAGGAGCACACCGATTTCTCCCGTGAAGTCATTGATACGACCGACATCCTGTACATGACCCGCGTGCAGCGCGAGCGTTTCAGCGACATAATGGAATACGAGCGCGTAAAGGACCTCTATACGCTTCACAACTCGATGCTGGAGACGTCGCGCCCCAATCTGAGGGTGCTCCATCCGCTGCCTCGTGTCAATGAAATATCGACCGATGTCGACGATAACCCCAAAGCTTACTATTATGAGCAGGCACGCAATGGTCTTTTCGCACGTCAGGCACTCATCTGTCGCGCTCTCGGAATAGATCCGCGCAAGTGCTGATTGCCATCCACCGTTATCACAACAACAATCTCCTGCATCCGAACATCATGCAACAGAATAATACAGAACTGGCCGTGGCTGCCCTCTGCAACGGCACCGTGATAGACCATATACCGTCGGACGCGCTGTTCAAGTGCGTCAAGATTCTCGGCCTTGCCGACATGCAGCATCAGCTCACCATCGGTAACAATCTCAAAAGCGGCAAACTGGGCAAAAAGGGGATAATCAAGGTGGCCGATACCTTTTTCCCCGAGGCCGATCTCAACCGCATCGCCCTTATCGCCCCCACAGCAGTGGTGAACATTATCCGTGACTATGAGGTGGTGGAGAAGCGGCAGGTGGAGTTGCCGCGTTCAATCCGCGGCATAGTGAAGTGCGGCAATCCCAAGTGCATCACCAACAACGAACCGATGGAAACGGTGTTCGAGGCTGTTGATGACAAGCCGGGCTATATCCGCTGCCATTACTGCAACCACACTGTGGCAAACGACAAGGCCAATCTCTGAACCGCATCGTGCCACCTGTGTCTCACACCGACTAAATCTCCGTTCCAGATAATCCCGACACCAAATTCCTGAATCATGGCCAAAGAGAAGAGAAATCTCAAACCGGGCACGATGGTCTATCCGCTTCCGGCGGTGATTGTGACCTGCGGCGATTCGCCCGAACACTCCAACATGCTCACCGTGGCATGGACCGGAGTGACATGCACCAATCCGGCCATGGTCTACATCTCCGTACGCCCCGAACGGTATTCCTACGACTTCATCAGGGCCAACATGCAGTTCACCATCAATCTCACCACGGCCGACATGGCGCGTGCCACCGACTGGGTGGGGGTGCGCTCCGGCCGTGATTACGACAAATGGAAGGAGACGGGTCTCACTCCCCGTGCGGGGGTGGCGGTGGAATGCCCCTATGTCGAGGAGTCTCCTCTGTCGCTTGAGTGTGTGGTGCGTCAGGTGATACCGTTGGGGAGCCACCACATGTTTCTTGCTGAAGTTGTGAACGTGCTTGCCGACGAGGCTCTGTTCGATGCGGAGACCGATGCTTTCCATCTGGAGGACGCGGGCCTGCTGAACTATACCCACGGGCACTATTATACCCAAGGCGATGCCATCGGGCGTTTTGGCTTCTCGGTAATGAAGAAGTCTGACGCCAAGGACTGACGGGCATTGTCCGACAAGTCCGACAGGTCCGACCAGTCTGACCCTCTCTTAAACCTTAATCCGCTGTCACAACGGGAATACCCCATGGAGGCATGCTCCGTTGACAGCTGTTGCCTTACCATTGCAGTTAAAATCAGTTTTTATCATAAACATATTTTTTCATTCATGCAACGCGACCAAAAAATTTTCGACATCATCGAGCGTGAACATCAGCGCCAGCAGAAAGGTATCGAACTCATTGCCTCGGAGAACTTCGTTTCGCCGCAGGTGATGGAAGCCATGGGCTCGTGCCTTACCAACAAGTATGCCGAAGGCTATCCCGGCCACCGCTACTATGGCGGCTGCCAGGTTGTGGACGAGGCCGAAAACCTCGCCATCGACCGTCTGAAGGCTATCTTCAATGCCGAGTACGCCAATGTGCAGCCCCACTCGGGTGCGCAGGCCAACATGTCTGTGTTCATGTCGGTGCTCCGTCCGGGCGACACCTTCATGGGTATGAACCTGGATCACGGCGGTCACCTGAGCCACGGAAGCCCTGTTAACTTCTCGGGCCTTGTGTTCAATGCTGTAGGTTACAATGTGAAGGAGGACACCGGCCTCGTTGATTACGACGAGATGGCCGAAATAGCCCACCGCACACATCCCAAGCTGATTGTGGGCGGTGCAAGCGCCTATTCGCGTGAATGGGATTATGCCCGCATGCGTCAGATTGCCGATGAGGTAGGCGCCATCTTCATGGTCGACATGGCTCACCCCGCCGGTCTGATTGCCGCCGGACTGCTCGACAATCCTCTGAAATACGCGCATATCGTCACCTCCACAACCCACAAGACCCTCCGCGGTCCGCGCGGCGGTGTGATTCTCATGGGCAAGGACTTCGACAATCCCTGGGGCAAGACAACCAAGAAGGGCGAAGTGCGCAAAATGTCGTCGCTGCTCGATTCCGCCGTGTTCCCCGGTGTTCAGGGCGGACCGCTGGAGCATGTGGTGGCAGCCAAGGCAGTGGCCTTCGGCGAGGCTCTCACTCCGGAGTACAAGGAATATCAGACGCAGGTGAAGAAAAATGCCGTAGCCATGGCAAAAGCTATGGCCGACAAGGGTTACAAAATCATTTCGGGCGGCACAGACAACCACTGCATGCTCATTGACCTCCGCACCAAGTTCCCCGAACTTACAGGTAAGGTGGCTGAACGCGTGCTTGTGGAGGCCGACATCACCGCCAACAAGAACATGGTTCCCTTCGACAGCCGTTCGCCTTTCCTCACCTCGGGTATCCGTCTTGGCACACCGGCCATCACCACCCGCGGCCTGAAAGAGGACGAGATGGGTCCCATCGTGGAGATGATCGACACCGTGCTCTCCAACCCCGAGAATCCCGCAGTGATTGCTTCCGTACGCGCGAAAGTGAACGAAATGATGTCGGATCGCCCCATGTTCGCATGGTAAGCAGCCGGAATCATCCATATTCCTTTGAACAATTACCTTCTTCCCGACATTATCCCATAGGATTTCATAATCCTATGGGATTTTCCAGACATTATACTGTTACCTCTTGACCCCCTCCTGACAAAATGATTCTTACCGCTCTCTACCGATTGTACCTTCTTTTCATAGCCGCCCCTCTGGTGGTGGTGGCCACTGTGCTCGCCGGCGTCCTGACGATGTTGGGGAGTATGGTGGACGGAGGCCGACGCTGGGGCTACTGGCCTGCGCACATCTGGGCGCGCGTGTGCCTCGCCCTTACGTTGGTGAAGGTGACGGTGAGCGGGCGGGAGAACATCTCGGCCACCACGAGCTACGTGTTCGTGGCCAATCACCAGGGTGCCTACGACATTTTCGCAATCTACGGTTATCTGAACCACAACTTCAAGTGGATGATGAAAAAAGGGTTGCGTCGGTTCCCGGTGATCGGACCCGCATGTGCTGCGGCCGGACATATCTTTGTCGACAATTCAAGTCCCTCGGCCGTGCGCCGCACCATGGAGCATGCCGAGCATACGCTGAAAGGGGGGATGTCGCTGGTGGTGTTCCCTGAAGGTTCGCGCACGTTCACCGGGCGTATGGGGGCCTTTCATAAGGGGGCATATCAGCTGTCGCTGGAATTCGGGCTTCCTGTTGTGCCTGTCACAATCGACGGCGCTTTCTTTGTGATGCCGCGCACCACGTTCATTCCCCGTCCGGGTGTGATACGGCTCACGATTCACCGTCCCATCGAAGCACCCCGCGACGAGGCCGACCGCAACCGCGTCATAGCCCGCTCGTTCGAGGCTGTGCAGTCCGCCCTCCCTCCTGCCTGCCGCTGACAGCACACCCACTCTAATGACACCAACAAGGCCGCTGACCCCACAATGGATCAAGCGGCCTTTTGCTTTGCAGCAGATGTAGCGCTTATTTTGAGTCTTTTGTTTGCTTAATATCTTTGATTGCGATTGCCCGGAATGCAAGCTAATAATATTTGCATATATGGGTATTTATGTATATATTTGCGGTATAAGTACCCATATAAAGAAATATGATTGATTTGGATTATAAATCGAATTATGACATTCTCCAGCTGCTTGCCAGGCGGATGAAGGAATATCGTCTGGCCGCGAGATTAAGCCAGCGGGAATTAGCTGAGAAGTCAGGTGTCAGTTATACCACCATCTGCCGTTTTGAGCAAGGCAAGCATCCAAATATATCGCTGAGCAATTTCATAGCACTGCTGCGGCAAGTGGGGATGGAATCCCGTATGGCTGAAGTGCTGCCGGAATTGCCCGTGACGCCAATGACACTGCGTGAAATAAACAAACTCATACCCAAAAGAGTACGTCGCCATGATACCGTCGATTAATGTAACTATATGGGGCAAACCTGTCGGCACACTTGTAGAGACAGGAAGCGGACGCAATTGTCAGATCTGTTTTTATTTTGATCCGATGTTTGTCCGCAGCGGACTCGACATTGCTCCTTTAAGGGCGTCCATAAATGGAATTGTTGCTCAAAAAGGGATGCCGATTTATCCTGAAAAGGACAGGTTGTACGGAGGCTTACCCTCTTTTATAGCTGATTCCATGCCTGACCACTGGGGGCACTTAGTATTCAGTCAATGGGCCAAAGCACATAATATCAACATGAATAATATCACTGCTCTTGACAGATTGGCTTACATAGGTCGTCGTGGAATGGGAGCATTGGAATTCATGCCGCCCACATCTGCGGAAATGGAGACTTCCTTCAAAGTTGAGATAGATCAGCTATCCAATCTTGCGCAGACCATGCTGACGCAAGCCAAGGATTTCAAGGTTCAGTTAAGCCCCGACTTGATTGTGGAAAGCCTTTTCAGAGTCGGAACTTCGGCAGGAGGTCGGAGGCCCAAAGCTTTAATCAACGTCAATCCCGAATCGGGGGAATGTTATTCCGGACAGGTTGCAACTGAACTTCCGGGGTTTATCCCCATGATTATAAAGTTTGATGAGCATATTGATTTGCCTACAACCCGAATGGAATATGCTTATTACCTCATGGCACAACAGGCCGGCTTGCGTATGATGCCTTCGCGTCTGCTTGTGGGTAAAGATGAGGTTCATTTCCTTACACAGCGATTCGACCGCAATGGAAACGAAAAGCTGCATGTACAGACACTTGCAGCTATGGATCCCCACTCAACTTCATACGAGGAACTGTTTGTTGTTGCCCATAAGCTGGAGTTGCCGCAAGAGGACCTGAAGCAGTTGTTCCTTCAGGCAGCGTTGAATTTTATGGCGGCTAATGTTGATGACCATAATAAGAATTTCAGTTTTGTAATGGATTGCCACGGCACGTGGCGTCTGGCACCCGCATACGATTTCACTTTCACAGTCGACCCTTCAGCTCCGTCGTATGTCAATAGACATTCCATAACTCTTAATGGAAAGGACCATGATGTGTCGGACAAAGACTTGCTTGAACTGGCTACGTCTTTTGATATCAAGGGTGGGCGAAAGATGTTGGACGCAGCACACGAAGCTGTTGAGAACTTCGCAGAGCACGCCAAGACCGCTGGCCTGACACCGGAGGTTGCAGACCTGATTATGCGGAATCATAATGTCGGATGAATGATTCATAGATAGTTAAAAGTCTGCGGCATTATTTGTCCAACCAAGAGCATTTAACTGATTTAAGAAGATTAATAGCCATAGGTTTCAGTGGCTTTTAACTGTAATTGGACTGTACATATATTATGGCTCAATCAAAATTCCGCGCAAGTGTTAATTCTGTTAAAATATGTGAAGGCGTAATTGCTTATGGCTCTGTGTTAATGTTGGATTGTTGGAACGGCTTTGATATAAAATAGGACTGAAATTTACGTTGATTAACATTCGGTAAAATCAGTTCATCGTACTATAAAGTGTGTGGTTATTAAAACGATAATATAAAAACATTAAAAACGG
>DBFWRP010000290.1:0-5370 GCA_048222005.1 Muribaculaceae bacterium
GCATTCATTTGCAACATCCCGCCTGCAGTCGCGACAGGTCGCGACCCTACAAGTTGATGGATGCATTTTCATGGAGAAATGCTGATTTCCATGCACCGATATTTCGGCTTGACCCATTTTAACCTTAAATGGTGAGTGGGGGCGTACCTCACGGCATGCCCCCACTCGGGATTATTGAACTGGTAATAAAGGGTTCATTGTTTTGATCAGGTGCCGCGACGGTGCAATATCCCATTGGCGCAGGAGCCATTTTGTCATATTGCAACTGTAGATATATTGGCATCAAAAGCCGCATATCAACATTAACAAGCTGACAATCACCCAACAGGATATACAATCAGCTTGTCATGCGACTGCAATCCATCGCAGAACCGCTTGCAAATATAATTATTAAAATTACTATTTGCAAAAAAATCGCGCATTTTTATTATAATCTATCAGACCGCCCCCTCCCCGCCAAAAGCCACGCACAGCATGCATCCCGCTTGCCACAACATGCCTGCAGTCGCGGCAGGCCGCGACCCTACAACCCGATGAGGTGCGGGGGATACGGAAAAACGGTGCGCCGGGAGTGGAACTCCGGCACACCGTTTTTCAATAGAAGGTAAGGGCGATGCTCCGACAGATTTCCTTGATACTCTTGTTATTGTCTACATTATCTGTCCCTCGGAATCTGCCCCTCGGAATCACTCCGAAGCAGTCATCGCCCGTTGAAATAAATTTTCCGGGATTATTTCAGGAATTTGACGGTGTTGCGGCCGTCGGTTATGATATAGATGCCACGGGGCAGCCCTTCAAGAGCGTTGCCGGCCTCGACGCCACGGCGCACAATCACACCTGCGGCAGTGTAGACATCCACCTCGCCCGACAGCTCGCCGTCAACAGCCACAGCCTCAACGCCCGTCGGCGTAAGATCAGGATAATTCTCCAGATAGAGCGCATCCTTCAGGCCCTCGCGGTCAGCAGCCGCGATGTAGCCGTGGTTAGGTTTCACCTCTTCATCCGTACCGGCCAGATTAACAAGGAAGAAGTTCTTCTCCTCCGCGAAATTCATGGTGCCGTCGCCGCCGTTCATCTTCGTACCGCCGAGCGTACCGGTGAGCAGCCCCTTCGTGTAGAGGTCCTTATCGGGGTCGTTCACGGCCGAACCGGTGAATGTGTAGGTCTCCACCTGAGCGCCGGCACGCGGAGCACGTGCGGGAGCGGCCTGCGGTTCGTTCTCAGCGCCGGATTCGGTGTCGTCCACTATCTCCACACGTTTCACCACATAGGGGGTGTTGGCTTCAATCTTATCAGCCTTTTCAAGTTTCAGCACCTGATAGTCCTCGGATTTCACCGTCTCGTCGACACCGCTTGTGTTGTAAATCTCCATTCCGGCGGGCACATCTGCTGCGAACGGGAGAATGAGCGTGTCGTACACATGGTCGGGTGTTGTCCAGGTCCAGTCGATTCCGATAAACTTCCTGATCAGCGTGAGGCGGAAATTGTCGGCCTTGAACCACGGGCCTTTCGTTTCAGGCTTGGGGTCGGCGTTGAAACTGCCGTCGTTGGAGGGATATATACCGATAGTAACGTCCTGAGTAGGGTCTGTCACTTCGAATTCAACGGTCATCTCATGGAACTTGGTTTTGGCCTCAGTACCGTCGGTTGTGGCGGGAATGGTCATCATGTCGCTGAAAGTGCGGTCGGCTGCAAGGAAGAATTTATTGCCGGCATCCGATGCCACAAGAGCCGTAAGGCGGTAGTGTCCGGCCGGAATGCCTGTCACTGTCTGATAAACAGGAGCCGAAGTGCCCGGGTCGGGACCGAGGTATGTGTTGAAAAGATATTCCTTATCCAGACCGCTGGTTTTATACACATCCTCCTGATCGCCACGTGTAACTTTGGTGTCGGCTGTAGGATCCATCTCGCAGGTCCATCCGGTCATGTCGCCAAGCTCGAAGCTCTGGTTGAGGATGGCACCGGCCATGTCGGCGCCCTCTTCGGTCTGCGAAAGCACAAGCGCACGCAGCTCGGCGTACATCTCCTCAATCTCCTTCAGGCCGTTGCTTCCGTTCATTGGGTCTGTCAGATCCGGATCATCGGGGTCAGGATTATTCTGATTCTGGTGGCTTGCAAGGTGTTCCTCATAATAGTGGCGGTACTTGGTGGGCTGCCACTGGGAGGAATATTTTTTGGGAAGCGTACTTGCCAATGCCGTGAAACGCTGAATTGCTCGGTTCAGACGGTCGTAGAACTGACAAACCTTGGTGGTGCCGTGGTAATACAGACGGAAATTGTCAACCTTATACCACACGCCGCCGTAATCGTCCCATGAACCGTCGGCGTTGGCACCGCACACGGAGATTGTCACCTCCTCTGTGTTTTCAGCAACATCGAATTCAACCGAAACCGTCTGGGCGTTTTTCAGATCCAGTACGAGTGCTTGGCTCTTGGTCTTGATGCCGTTAATATCCACCCAAATATAACGCGGTTCATCGGCAGACGACGTCGTGGCGGCAGCGAAGTTCAGTCGGTAATGACCGGCAGGCAGCCCCGGAATCGACTGCGAAAGCACAGTGCCGCGAGCATCATGATAGGTGTTGAACAGGTAGTCACCGGCTACGTCAGAACCTGCCATATAGTAGGTTCCGCCCTCATTTCCACGTTCCACCACTCGGGTATCACCTACTGCATTGATATTCCAGCCGAAGCCGTTGCCCAACTCGAAGCTGTTGTTGATGATGGCCGGGGTCAAGTCGGTATTGTCAGCAGCACCGTCTGTCACCACTCTATATGTGCGTTCGCGCAGATTGGTGTATATTTCATATGCCTCGGTTGTGCCATCACCATCAATATTCATATTTTCTGCTTTGGTGCGGTAGGGCTGCATGTCGGTTTCCCATCCGTCACGGTATTTTTCCGGCAACGTAGTCACCTTGGCATCAGCATCAGCAAGAACCTTTTTCAGGAAGTCGCTTGATGCAGCCGGGTCCGGGCCAAGATAAAACAGTTTTACATTATCAATGGCAACTGACACTTTCGATTTATTACTACCTTTACGGAAACGGATTTCGAGCTTACCATTACTTACTTTTACCTGCTGAGACTGGGTGAGATAAGTGGAATTTCGGAGTATGGTCAGATATTTACTTGCATCACTGAAATTTCCGAAGTCACCAGCATGTTTTACCTGGGTGCTGTTTTCATCCTTATTGTCGCCGCCGATATTGCCGGTGATTCGCATCATTACATATTCCTCACTACTTATGTTGTAGGTATCTTGTGCATAATTGGCCAAATTCGCCTGAACTCTATATACACCGTCTGGAAGCTCATCAATAACCTGATAGAACTCCCAACCGGTTGAAATCCCATTGCCCGGCAGCGTTGTTTCATCATTATAAATCTTGATAAAACCGTCCTTGTCTGGTTCTACATCTTTATAAAAGAGTGCTTTTTTTGCCTTAGCTTTTACTCCCGTTTTGGTCAATGCCTTAAAAGTCCACTTATCGTTTTCATCAGTATCATTGGCATGAAACTGATTGCCGCGCACCAGAACTGTAAGGTCTACTGGATTCTCTTTTGAAGCGGTAGCAGCTAAAGTATTCACATAGTCTTTCACGCGAATTATTTCCCACTGCTGCATTGGGTCGTTTTCAGATTCGGCGCGAAATTCAACCTTATATTCTGTACCGTCTGCATAATCGTATTCCTTATATTCTTCATTCTCTTTTACGATACACTTACCAGCATTTTCGGCCGTCAGCATTGAGCCATCCTCGCGTGCGAAAGTGAAAGTCTTTTCGCCTACCATTTTAACTTTCAGCAGACACGGTTCGGGATTGTCTACATAGGCATTCTCACCGATATAACCCACCTCTTTTTCAGGTTGCTTGAAGGTGGTAAGCAGACTGTGCATGCCCGTGGTGTTGTCGAAACGCGGAGTTATGCGGATAGGCACATCGCCGAGCACCGCATGTGTACCCCAGTTTGCACCGGCGCTCAGGAATTTGCCGGTGGCCTTGTTGCGGAAAATATATTGCGTGTTCAAATCCCAGAATGTCTCGGCTGTTTCAAGGTTGCCTGAGAACAGCTCGTCATCGAGAATGAATTCCGAAATGTAATCGAAGTTGTTGAGAGCGATGGTAGGAACAATCTGCGTATCAGCAGTCTCACCGTCAGTTTTATATCCGCTGTCCTCGGTGACATACACCCAGTCGGAAAGCACAATGCCAGTCGGGCCGGCTTTTCCGTCGGCTGCAGACTGCTTGATGAGATTGGTGAGATGTGGATTGGTGTGAGATGCATTTTGAGCATATCCTGTACGGTTTTCATTATAGAGCGCGCCGGAGGTGAAGCACATCACCCAGGTAGGCTTATAGGACGAGTTTGCAGTTTTCGCCTCGTTGGGGCGCACCTGCTCGCGGGCGAACTTGTTGATCGCTGCTATCGAGTTTAATTCGGTCTGCAGCTGGTCATCATTTTCAGGCGAGGACACATCGGTGACAGCCATTGTGCCACGCACTGTGGGATCCTTTGCATTGGAAACCGACACGAGGCTCTCCTCAGTCCACAATTCAGAGTCCGAGCGCCAGGTGCCGAAATTACCGGCCTTGGCGATATATGCGAAGTCGATGCGGTCGCGACGGAAAATCACCATCTTGCCACGCATGTCCTTCACTTTGAGATAAGGTGTATATTCAACGATATAGTCGTTGAATTTGCCCTGATTGAAGAATTCGTTGAAAAGCTCATTATATTTATTCTTGTCCGACTGGCTGTCGAAAGCCCCATAAGGTGCCCCGCTCTGGTAAACATTGCCTCGGAACAGATGGATTACGAAAAACTCTTTAGGGTGGGCATCCAGATAGTCAGTAAGCGTATTAAACGCGTCTGTCATCGACAATTTGGTGTATGAAATACCATGGTTGCACGTAAGAGATTTCTTGTCAGAAGAGAGACCGGGACGGAAGTCGAACGCGCGCACGCCTTTTTCAAGCTGCTGGGAAAGAGTCAGCGTCTGTGTTCGTGATGCTGATTCCATAATTCCGGGAGCAATCGCGCCGGTCCAGTTGAAGCCGTGTCCGGTGGTGGTGTCATGTGTACCGGGGATGGAGAGGTGTGCCACAAAAACGTCGTCGGGCAGATAGCTCATCCAGTTGGCGAGGTCGTTTTGGGCGCTGACCTTCGCCGCTGCCGCATCGTAGGACCCTACAGCCCTCGATGCCTGTGCACTCACCCTTGGGAAGAGCGCCGTGAGCAGACTAATGAGTAAAATCAGTTTTTTCATGTAAGAATATTGGTTTAAATTTAAAATTGAGTTATGGATTGGTCAGGCAGCAAAGAAACAGCGTATGCCGCCGGGCGATAACCAGCGCATACGCGCAC